>NZ_JABXEM010000012.1:0-75997 GCF_013372595.1 Myxococcus sp. AM011 | reverse complement strand
GCGTCGAGCTTCCCCTCCGCGCCCTCTTCGAGGCGCCCACCGTCGCCTCCCTCGCCGCTCGCATCCTCTCGGCCTCCCGCGAGGGCTCCACCGCTCAGCCGCCTCCCATCCTCCCTGTCCCTCGCACCGGCCCGCTGCCCCTCTCCTTCGCTCAGCAGCGCCTCTGGTTCATCGACCAGCTCCAGCCCGGCTCCTCCACCTACAACATGCCCTCCTTCGTCCGCTTGGACGGGCATCTCGACATCAACGCGCTCCAGCTCAGCTTCGATGAGCTCGTCCGTCGCCACGAAGCGCTCCGCACCACGTTCTTCGAACTGGATGGTCAGCCGTTCCAGCGCATCACGCCCGAGGGCGATCTCCCGCTGGTGCGTGTGGATCTCCGAGGCCTCGACGCGGAGACCGCGCACCAGGAGGTCCAGCGCGGACTGAGGGAGGAGTACCAGCGGCCCTTCGACCTCTCCACGGGTCCGCTCATCCGCGCTCAAATCCTGGAGCTGAGCGACACCGAGCATGTGCTCGCGCTCAACATGCACCACATCGTCTCCGACGGTTGGTCCCTGGGCGTGCTCATCCAGGAGATCGCCGCGCTCTATGACGCCTTCTCCCACGGCAGGCCGTCGCCGCTCGCGCCGCTCTCCATCCAGTACGCTGACTTCTCCGTCTGGCAGCGCGGCTGGCTCCAGGGCCCCGTGCTCGACGCCCAGATTGCCTACTGGCGCAAGCAGCTCACGGGCGTCCTCCCGCTGGCGCTGCCCATCGACAAGACCCGGCCTCCGCTGCAGACGTTCCGAGGGTCCACGCTGCCGGTCTTCCTCTCGAAGCCCGTCTCGGATCAGCTCAAGGCCCTCGGTCAGCGTGAAGGCGCTACGCCGTTCATGCTGCTGCTCGCGGCATGGCAGCTCCTGCTCGCCCGCTACTCGGGACAGGAAGACATCGCCGTCGGCTCGCCCATCGCTGGCCGCCACCGCTCGGAAGTCGAAGGGCTCATCGGCTTCTTCATCAACACGCTCGTGCTTCGCTCCCATGTCGACTCACGCGGGTCCTTCCTCCAACTGCTGCGACAGGTGAAGGAATCCGCGCTGGGTGCGTACGCCCATCAGGACATTCCCTTCGAGCGGCTCGTCGAGGAGCTCCAGCCCGCGCGCGACATGAGCCGCAGCCCGCTGTTCCAAGCACTCTTCGCGCTTCAGAACACGCCTGAGTCCGCCATCCAGAAGACGGAGCTGACGCTCAGCCCCGTGGACCTGGGCAGCGTGGCGGTCACCGCCAAGTTCGAGCTTCAGTTGAACCTGACGGAGGTGTCTGAAGGTGTCTTCGGAGGACTCGGCTACAACTCCGACCTCTTCGAGCGCTCCACCATCGAGCGCATGGCGCGGCACTTCGAGCTGCTCGTCGAGTCCCTCGTGGCTCGGCCCGAGGCCCCGCTCTCCGCGCACGCCATGCTGACCGACGAGGAGCGGCGAAGCGTCCTCGTGGACTGGGCCTCGGCTCCCGCGCACGTCTCTCCCGACTCCACCATGCCCGCTGTCTTCGCCGACGTCGTCGCTCGCGCTCCGGACTCCGTCGCCGTCCTCTTCGGAGACGCCTCCCTCACCTACCGCCAGCTCGACGAGCGCTCCAACCAGCTCGCCTGGCACCTGCGCTCCCTCGGCGTCGCCACCGACTCCCGCGTCGCCATCGCCGTCGACCGCTCCGTCGAGCTCATCGTCGCCCTCGTCGCCATCCTCAAGGCCGGCGCCGCCTACGTCCCCCTCGACACCAAGTACCCCCGCGAGCGCCTCGCCTCCATGCTCGTGGACGCTCAGCCCCAGGTCCTCGTCTCCACCCGCGCCTTCCTCGACAAGCTGCCCGCCGACGGACTGACGTGTGTCCTCTTGGACGAGGTCTCCCTGGCCACCAGCTCCACCCAGGCCCTGCCTCCTTCCGCCCTCCCCGCGTCGCTCGCCTATATCGACTTCACCTCCGGCTCCACTGGCAAGCCCAAGGGCGTCGGCTGCACCCACAGCGGTGTCATCCACACGCTCATCGGCATCGACCACATCCCCTTCGGGCCCGAGCAGACCCACCTCCTCCTCGCCCCCATCTCCTTCGACGCCTCCACCTTCGAGATTTGGGGCGCCCTGCTCCATGGGGCTCGCCTCGTCGTTCTTCCTCCCGAGACCCCCTCACTGGAAGAGTTCCTCCAGACAGCGGCCCGTCACGCCGTCACTTCCCTCTGGGTCACCAGCGGCCTGTTCTCCCAGCTCGTCGAGAGCCGCCTCCCCGCGCCCCCTTCCCTTCAGCGCCTCCTTACCGGTGGTGACGTCGTCTCGTCGCTCCATGTCCGCCGCGCGGTGCAGGACTGGGGCATCCCGGTCACCAACTGCTACGGCCCCACCGAAACCACCGTCGTCGCCACCACCTTCTCCATCACTCGTGCCGACGACGTCGGGCCTTCACTCCCCATCGGCAGAGCCACCAACGGCACCCGCCTGCTCGTCCTCGACGCCTCGCTCCAGCCCGTCCCCATCGGCATCGTCGGAGAGCTCTTCATCGGCGGTGATGGCCTTGCTCGCGGCTACGTCGGCCAGCCCGGCCTCACCGCCGAGCGCTTCGTCCCGGACCCGTTGTCCTCCGTTCCCGGCGCCCGCCTCTATCGCTCCGGAGACCTCGTCCGCTGGAACCATGATGGAACGCTCGCCTTCATCGGTCGCGCCGACGCACAGGTGAAGGTGCGCGGCTTCCGCATCGAGTTGCCTGAAATCGAAGCCGCGATGCTCGCGCACCCGTCCATCCGCGAAGCTGTCGCCATCGCGCGTGAAGACGTCCCCGGAGACAAGCGCCTCGTCGGCTACTTCGTCGGTGACGACCTGGACGCCGTCTCCCTGCGCGCGTTCCTCAAGGCTCGGCTCCCCGAGTACATGGTGCCGTCGTTCCTGCTCCGCCTGGACGCGCTCCCGCTCACCTCCAACGACAAGATTGACCGCAAGGCACTGCCTCCTCCCGAGGCCGTCCTCTCCGCTCCTTCGGCCGCCCACGTCGCGCCTCGCACTCCCACCGAGGAGCTGCTCGCCTCCATCTGGGCGCAGGTCCTGCGCGTGCCCCAGGTGGGCGTCGAGGACGACTTCTTCGAGCTCGGTGGACACTCGCTCCTGGCCATCAAGCTGATGGCGCGGATTCGCGAGCGCACCGGTGTCTCGCTTCCCGTCACCGCGCTCTTCCAGGGCTCCAGCATCGAGCGTCTGGCGCCGTTCCTGGAGCAGCAGCAGGACGGCACGCGCGCCACGCCGAACCTCGTCCGTCTGGACTCGGGCACCTCCACCGAGCGCCCGCTGTTCCTCGTCCACGGAGGAGGCGGCAGCGCGCTGGGCTACACGGAGCTGGTGCGACAGCTCGCCCCGAGCCGCCCCATTCATGGCCTCTCCGCGAGCGGCCTCGAGGGAGGCGAGCTGCCCCCCGCCTCCGTCGAGATTCTCGCGCGCGACTACCTCTCCCAGCTTCGCGCCGTACAGCCGCATGGGCCCTACCTGCTCGCGGGCTGGTCCTTCGGCGGACTCGTCGCCTACGAGATGGCGCGTCGCCTCCAGGCCTCGGGCGAGCAGGTGGAGTTGCTCGCCCTGCTCGACAGCCATGCCCCCAAGGCGGAGCCGCGACCGACTCCGGATGCCCTGACGCAGCTCGCGGGCTTCGGACAGGTGCTCGGACTGCCGTGGCGCGAACTCCCGGTGGACCCGGAGCGCCTGGCCCGACTCGAAGGCCGCGAGCGGCTCCGCTACCTGCTGGAGCTGACACGCCGCGTTTCCTCTCAGGCCATCGACCTGGACGTCGACGCGGCGGAGCGACTCTTCGCCCTCTACCAGCAACTGAGCGAGGCCCAGCGAAACTACGTCCCCACGGGCGCGCGGTACGAAGGGCCCACCGTGCTCATCAAGGCCGCGACGCCTCCGCCTGGACTCACCGTGACGGAGGACCTGGGCTGGGGCGCATGGCTCGCCTCCGAGCCGACGGTGCACGAGGCACCGGGCGACCACTACACGATGCTGCGCGCGCCCCACGTCACGACGCTGGCCGAACTGTTCGCCCGTCTCCTCGCCACGCTGAAGCGAGACGCGGCGTGATGCACGCCCACCGCGCTCCCGCTATCGTCACCGCGGCTGCCCCCGGAGTGGCCGCGCCCGGGGGGCACCTCCCGATGGAGCACGCATCATGATTGTCAGCATCGATGACCTGCGCCAGCGAGCACGGCGGCGGCTGCCACGAACCGTCTTTGACTACGTGGAAGGCGCCGCGGATGACGGCTTCACCGTCGACGCCAATCGACGGAGCTTCGACCGGTATCTCTTCCGCGCCCGCACCCTGGTGGACGTGAGCAAGGTGGACCACTCCACCTCACTGCTGGGCGAGAAGCTGGCCACTCCCATCGTCCTGGGGCCCACGGGACTCGCTGGGCTGCTCGCGCCTCGCGGCGAAGAGCTGGCCGCGAAGGCCGCGGCGAGTCGCGGCGCCATCTTCACGCTCAGCACCATGTCCATCGGAACCATTGAAGAGGTGGCCGCCGTGGCGCCCGCGCCCCTCTGGTTCCAGCTCTATGTGTGGAAGGACCGGGGCGTCACTCGTGCGCTGGTGGAGCGCGCGAAGGCGGCGGGCTACCGTGCGCTGTGCCTCACGGTGGATGTGCCCGTCATGGGCAACCGGGAGCAGGACCGACGCAATGGCTTCACCCTGCCTCCTCGCATCCACTTCTCCAACGTGATGGACGTGCTGCGCCACCTGGGCTGGGTGCTGCGCATGTCGTCGAGCCCGCGAGCCACCTTCGGCAACTTCGTGGACCACCCCTCGCTGACGCGCACGGATGCGGTGGGCATCGCCCGCTTCACCAACAGCCAGTTCGACGCGTCGGTGACGTGGGAGGACGTCGAGTGGCTTCGCTCCATCTGGTCCGGGCCGCTCGTGCTCAAGGGCATCACCTGCGCGGAGGATGCGCGGAAGGCCGTCTCGCTGGGCGTCGAGGCCCTCGTCGTCTCGAATCACGGAGGCAGACAGCTCGACTTCCTCCCGGGCGCCATCGACGTGCTGCCGGAGGTGGTGGACGCGGTGGACGGTCGCGCGGAGGTCGTCCTGGACGGAGGCATCCGCCGAGGCTCCGACGTGGTGAAGGCCATCGCCATGGGCGCGCGCGCCTGCATGGTGGGGCGGCCGTTCCTCTATGGCCTCGCCGCCAACGGCCAGGCGGGCGTGGAGCTGGCGCTGGACATCCTCTGCGCCGAGATGGACCGAACGCTCGCGCTGCTGGGCCGTCCTCGGCTCGCGGAGCTGGACCGCACCGCGCTGCGCGTCGATGCGCCGGCCTCCCTGGAACCCACCAGGTCCTCCGCCCGTCGGGAAACATCCACCGTCACGCTGCGCGTGGGTGGGACACTCGACACCTGAGTACCCCTCGGGGACAAAGAGGTCGGGTTGACGGCGTGCCGAGACAGCCGTTAGCTTGCGATTCCGTGTTGATGCCTTCCACCCCGATGGCCGCGCTGTTCCGCCGCTGCTGTCGGTCGTGTGCCTGTTGTGCCCTGTCGGGCCTGGGCTGTTGAAGCGCGCGCCGGAAGCTTCCTGATTCCCTCCGCGCCTCGCCCGGCCCCACCTCCCTCCCGAGGTCTGGGTCTGTTCCGCCGTTTCCCGCACACCGCTTCCCGACGCTCCTCCATGCACCTCGCCACCATCCACCAGAACTCGATGCAGCAGGCGCCCCACGGGGCCCGCTGTGCGTGCTGTCTGGCGTGTGCGTGTGTGGCGTGTCCGCCTGACGGCGGGCCCCGAGCCTCGAGGAGTGGATAGCAGCACCACCCCACCTCCCCTGCTCGCGCGGCCCGCCCTCGAAAGAGGCGCGGGCCTTGTTGTTTTTCATCCCCTGGAGTCCACCGTGTCCGCCTCGTCGTCCCCCACCACTCCTCTCGGAATCGCCCACGAGCCAGCAGAGCTGCTCGCGGAAGCCGCCTCGCTCGAAGCCGCCTCCGCCGAGGAGATTCTCGCCTGGGTGGAGCAGCGGCTCGGAGCTCGCGCCGCCATCGCCTCCAGCTTCGGCGTGGAGGACATGGTCCTCATCGACCTGGCGCGAAAGCACGCGCCCAGCCTGCGCGTCTTCACGCTCGACACCGGTCGCCTGCCACCGGAGACGTACGAGCTCATCGAGGTCGTCCGCAATCGCTACGGCATCCCGGTGGAGACCTACTTCCCGGAGCGAGGCCGCGTCGAGGCGCTGGAGTCGACGCAGGGCTGCTTCTCGTTTCGTCGCAGCCTCGAGGCGCGCAAGGAATGTTGCGCCATCCGCAAGGTGGAGCCCTTGCGACGCGCGCTGCATGGCCGCGACGGCTGGGTGACGGGGCTGCGCCGTGAGCAGTCCATCAACCGCACCGACGTCGCCGTCGTCGAGCACGACCGCGAGCACGGTGGACTCATCAAGCTCAACCCGTTGGCGGCCTGGAGCCGGCAGCAGGTGTGGACGTACATCCAGACGAACTCCGTCCCGTACAACGCCCTGCATGACCGGGGCTACCCGTCCATCGGCTGCGCGCCATGCACCCGCGCGGTGAAGCCTTACGAGGACGAGCGCGCGGGCCGCTGGTGGTGGGAGTCCCGCGAGCACAGCGAATGCGGCCTGCATCCCGTCCGGTGACGTGGACCACGAACATGCCGACCGTCACTCCTGTCGACTATCCCATCTGCCTCCGGCTGGAGGGCCGCCGCGTCCTGCTGGTGGGCGGCGGCACCATCGCCGAGGGCCGGGCCCTGGCCCTGCTCGAAGCGGGCGCACGGCTCCACCTGGTGTCCCCCGAAGTCACCGACACGCTCCGACGCCTGGCCTCCGAGGGACGACTGGAGTGGGAGCGCCGGACCTATGCGCCGGGCGATGTGCGCGGCCACGCGCTGGTGCTGGCCGCGACGGATGACGCCGAGGTGAATCATCGCCTCACGGCCGAGGCCCGAGCGCTGGGCCTGTGGGTGAACACCGCCGACGAGCCGGAGCTGTGTGACTTCACCCTGCCCTCCGTGGAGCGACGAGGCCCCATCACCGTGGCGGTCTCCACCGCCGGACAGGCCCCCGCGCTGGCGCGCCTCCTGAGGCGTGAGCTGGGCGCCCACGTCGCGCCCCACCACGTGTGGCTGGCGAGGTTGAGCGGCTGGCTGCGCAGGCGACTGCCTCGCGGCCCGGGGCGACAGCGCCTGCTGAAGCGGTTGGTGGAGGGTGAGCTCGGCGCACTGCTCGCGCGCGGTGAGCGTGGAGCCGCCGTGGCTCGGCTCCGTTCGGAATTGAAGACCTTCAAGTCGTCTGGAGAGTTCACATGAAGGAGTCGTCGAGAGGTCGCGTGTACCTGGTGGGGGCGGGCCCCGGAGACCCGGAGCTGCTCACGCTGCGCGCGGCGCGCCTGCTGCGCGAAGCGGACACCGTGGTCCATGACCGGCTCATCCACCCCGGAGTCCTGGAGCACGCGCGTCCCCATGCGCGCCTCATCTACGTGGGCAAGGAAGGCGGGGGCGAGTCCGTCCAGCAGGAAGACATCCACACCGTGCTCATCGCCCAGGCGCGACTCGGCCGCACCGTGGTGCGTCTCAAGGGAGGAGACCCGTTCGTCTTCGGTCGTGGAGGAGAGGAGGCCCTGGCCCTGGAGGCCGCGCGCATCCCCTACGAGGTGGTGCCCGGCATCTCCTCGGGCATCGCGGTGCCCGCGTCGGTCGGCATCCCCGTCACCCATCGGGACGTCTCCGGTGAGGTGACGTTCGCCACCGCGTTCCGCGCGGGCGGCGCGCCGGATTGGGACTTCCTCGCGCGCACCCAGACGCTGGTGCTGTTCATGGCGGGCAACCGCCTGGAAGAGGCCACGGCGGCGCTGGTCACCGCCGGACGGGCCGCCTCCACACCCGCCGCCTTCGTGGAGGCAGGCACCTGGGAGCACCAGCGCGTGGTGGAAGCCACGCTGGGAGACATCGCCCAGGAGGCGCGCAAGGCCGGGCTGGGCTCTCCGGCCCTGCTGGTGATTGGCGAGGTCGTCGCGCTGCGAGCGCGGCTGCCCACGCTCGCTGCGGGGAATCACACGACGGCGGGGGAAGCGCTTCCCCGGTTCGCGGAGGCGGGACATGACTGACGTGACGCACGCTCGCTCAACGCACCTGGAGGAGCTGGAGGCGGAGAGCATCCACATCCTCCGCGAGACGGTGGCGGAGTTCGCCAACCCGGTGATGCTCTACAGCATCGGCAAGGACTCGCAGGTGCTGCTGCACCTGGCGCGCAAGGCCTTCCACCCCGCGCCCCTGCCCTTCCCGCTGCTCCACGTGGACACGACGTGGAAGTTCCGGGACATGTACGCGTTCCGAGACTCCTTCGTCGCGCGCCACGGCCTCCGGCTGCTCGTGCATCAGAACAAGAAGGCGCTCGCGGAGGGCATCAACCCCTTCGACCACGGCAGCCAGAAGTACACGCACGCGATGAAGACGCAGGCGCTGCTGGAGGCGCTCGCGCAGCACGGCTTCGACGCGGCCTTCGGCGGAGCCCGCCGCGACGAGGAGAAGTCCCGCGCCAAGGAGCGGGTGTTCTCCTTCCGCGACAAGCATGGCCAGTGGGACCCGCGTCGGCAGCGGCCGGAGCTGTGGAACCTGTTCAACGGCCGCGTGGACGCGGGCGAGAGCATGCGCGTCTTCCCCCTGTCCAACTGGACGGAGCTGGACGTGTGGCACTACGTCCTGCGCGAGAAAATCCCGGTGGTGCCGCTCTACTTCGCCGCCGAGAGACCCGTCATCGACCGGGGCGGCACGCTGCTGATGGTGGATGACGAGCGCATGCGCCTGCGGCCCGGGGAGAAGCCCACGCTCCGGAGGGTGCGGTTCAGGACGCTCGGGTGCTACCCGCTCAGCGGCGCCATCGAGTCCTCCGCCACCACGGTGGAGGCCGTCATCCACGAAATGGTCCACGCGCGACAGTCCGAGCGCCAGGGCCGACTCATCGACCACGACGAAGAAGGCTCCATGGAGCTGAAGAAGCGCGAGGGGTACTTCTGATGGACACCGCACTCCAGGCCGTCCCGCAACCCGACATCCAGCGGCTCCTCGACGAGCACTCCCACCGCGCCCTGCTTCGGCTCGCGGTGGTGGGCTCGGTGGACGACGGCAAGTCCACGCTCATCGGTCGGCTGCTCTATGAGTGCGACGGCCTCTTCGAAGACCAGATCTCCGCCGTGAGACGGGCCAGCGCGAAGCGGGCGGCGGCTCGCACGGAGATTCCCCCGGAGCTGCTGGCCCAGGGCCTCAAGGCCGCGGCGGGCGCCGGTGACGAGGAGGAGCTGGACTTCTCCCTCTTCACCGACGGCCTGCGCGCCGAGCGTGAGCAGGGCATCACCATCGACGTGGCGTACCGGTACCTGTCCACGTCGCGCCGGAAGATCATCATCGCGGACACTCCTGGGCACCTCCAGTACACGCGCAACATGGCCACGGGCGCCTCCACGGCGGACGCGGGCGTCATCCTGGTGGATGCGCGGCTGGGCGTGCTGCCCCAGACGCGTCGCCACGCGTACATCGCCTCGCTGCTGGGCATCCCCTACCTCGCGGTGGTGGTGAACAAGATGGACCTGGTGGGCTACGAGCGCGCGACGTTCGAGCGCATCGGCTCCGAGTTGGCGGACTTCGCGCACACGCTGGGCTTCGAGGGCGTGCGCCTGTTCCCCGTCAGCGCCAGCCGGGGCGACAACATCACCATCCCGAGTCCCCGCACGCCCTGGCACGAGGGCGGCACGCTGCTGGGCTGGCTGGAGTCGCTTCCGCACCAACGCCGGCTGGATGGCGCGCCCTTCCGCTTCCCCGTGCAGTACGTGCTGCGGCCCCACCAGGATTACCGGGGGCTGGCGGGACAGGTGGCGTCCGGCACGGTGCGCGTGGGGGACGAAGTGCAGGTGTTGCCCTCGGGACGCAGGACGCGCGTACAGGCCATCGACACCTTCGACGGCCCCAGGGAGGAAGCCTCCGCGACGGACTCCGTCACGCTGCGGCTCACGGACGAGGTGGACGCAAGCCGAGGCGACCTGCTGTCCCATGTGGACCAGCCGCCCCTGTCGTTGCAGCACCTGGACGCGATGCTGGTGTGGTTCGGTGAGCAACCGCTGGATGTCACGCGCCGCTACCTGGTGAAGCAGACCACCCGCACCGCGCCCGCGCAGTTCGAGCGCGTGCTGTGGCGCAAGGACCTGGAGGAGCTGGCGGAGGTGCCCGCGGAGTCGCTGGCGCTCAACGACATCGGCCGCGTCCGGCTGGTGTGCCGCCGTCCCCTGCTGTGCGACCCGTATCAGGAGAACCGGCGCACGGGAGCCTTCATCGTCATCGACGCGCTCACCCACGACACGGTGGGCGCGGGCATGGTGCTGGGGCCCGCGGAGTCCACGTCGCGTGCCGGGGTGTCGCTCGTCACGAGCGCCGAGCGGCATGGGCGACTGGGCCAGGCGGGCGCCGTGGTCCTCCTCCCCGCCACACCCGATGCGGCCAGCCGCGCCTTCGCGCTGGAGCGCGAGCTGTTCAACCTGGGCCGTCATGTGGCCACCGTGTCCGGTGACGTGGAGGTGGCCCTGGCCCTGGCTCGCGCGGGACTGTTCGCCCTGGTGTACGCGGAGGCGCCACAGGTCCGGCGCGCGCTGCGTGAGGAGGCCCATGACGCGGGCACGGGCTGGTGGGAGTTGGAGGACGCCGAGGCCCCGGAGCAGTGGGTGCGGCGCCTCACCGCGACACCGGAGAGCGGAACATGAGCGCCTCTTCTCCAGGCAACCTCAGCCTGTCATCCCCGCCCTTCATCGACGCGCTGCTGGGCGCGGAGAAGAGCGCGCGGCTGCTCGAGCTGGTGGCGGGGCTGGACCCGGCGGCGCTGCACTGGCTGAGCGGCTATGCCGCGGGACTCGCGGCACGACCCGGCGTGGCGGCCACGACAGGCGCCATCAGCGTGGCCCCCACGGCGACTCCGGCCGCGCCGCTCACCATCGTCTACGGCACGCAGACGGGAAACAGCCGGCTGGTCGCGGAGCGCCTCAAGCACCAGACGGAGAGCAGTGGACTTCCCGTGCGCATCATCCGGGCCAGTGAGTACCCGGTGCGGGAGCTGGCGCGCGAGAAGCTGCTGGCCGTGGTCATCAGCACGCAGGGAGATGGAGACCCGCCCGATGACGCGCGCGGCTTCTGCGAGCACCTGCTGGGCAAGCGCGCGCCTCGGCTGGAGGGCCTGCGCTACGCGGTGCTCGGACTCGGAGACTCCAGCTATCCGAAGTTCTGCGAGGTGGGACGGGCGCTCGATGCGCGACTGTCGGAGCTGGGCGCCACGCGACTGGTGGACCGCGCCGACTGCGACCTGGACTTCGAGCCCATCGCCACAGGCTGGCTGGACCAGACGCTCGCGCGGGCTCGCGAAGCCATCGAGCCCCGCGCGCCCGCCGTCGCCACCGTCGTCCCGCTGCGAGGCGCCACCACCGCGCCCACCATCAGCAAGGAAGCCCCCTTCTCCGCGACGGTGCTGGTCAATCAACGCATCACCGGAAGGGGCGCGCTCAAGGACGTCCGCCACGTCGAGATTTCCCTCGAAGGCTCCGGCCTGGAGTACGCGCCGGGCGACGCCCTGGGCGTGTGGGCGCCCAATCCTCCGGAGCTGGTGGACGCCGTCCTGAAGCAGCAGCGGTTGGATGGCGCCGAGCCCGTGACGCGCGATGGGAAGACTCAAGCCCTGGCGGTCTGGCTCTCGGAGGGCCTGGAGCTGACGCGCCTGAGCCGGCCCTTCCTGGAGCGCCACGCCACGCTCGGCGCGAGCACGGTGCTCCAGTCCCTGCTGGCGCCCACTGGAGCGGACTCGTTCCGCGCGCTCCTCAAGAGCCATCAGGTCATCGACGTGCTTCGCCAGCACCCCGCGCCCTGGAGCGCGAAGGAGCTGGTGCTCGCGCTGCGCAAGCAGACGCCCCGGCTGTACTCGATTGCCTCAAGCTCCAAGCGCGTGGGCGAGGAGGCGCACCTCACGGTGGCGGTGGTCGACTACACGGCCTTCGGCGAGCGTCACCTCGGGGCCGCGTCGTCCCACCTGGCCACGCGCGGGGCGGACGCGGAATCGGTGCGGGTCTTCGTGGAGCACAACGAGCGTTTCCGGCTGCCGGAGAACCCGGACCGGGACGTGGTGATGATTGGCCCTGGCACGGGCGTGGCGCCCTTCCGGGCCTTCGTGCAGGAGCGCGCGGAGGTCGGCGCGCGCGGACGCAACTGGCTGTTCTTCGGGGAGCAGCACTTCCGCAGCCAGTTCCTCTATCAGTCGGAGTGGCAGGAGGCGTTGAAGAAGAAGACGCTCCACAAGCTGTCGCTGGCCTTCTCCCGCGACACGGCGGCGAAGGTCTACGTGCAGCACCGCCTGCGCGAGTCCGGCAAGGAGCTCTACTCCTGGCTGGAGGGCGGCGCCCACCTCTACGTCTGCGGCGATGCCCAACGCATGGCCCCGGATGTCCACGCCGCCCTGGTGGACGTCATCGCCGAGCACGGTGGCCGGAGCCGCGAGGACGCCGAGGACTGGCTGAAGACACTCCGCGACGAGCGGCGCTACCTGCGTGACGTCTACTGAAGTCCCTTCGCCTGTGAGCAAAGACATGAGCACCCAGCCCAAGCCTCTCTCCGAAGTGGAGCACATCAAGGCGAACAGTCGACTGCTGCGGGGGACGCTGGCGGAGAGCCTGGCGGACCCCGTGACGGGCGCCATCGCCACGCCGGACACCAGCCTCATCAAGTTCCACGGCAGCTATCAGCAGGACGACCGCGACATTCGCGAGGAGCGTCGACAGCAGAAGCTGGAGCCGGACTACAGCTTCATGCTGCGCACCCGGCTGCCCGGAGGCGTGTGCACCGCGGCGCAGTGGCTCGTCATGGACGGGCTCGCGCGGGAGCACGCCAACGGCACCCTGCGCATCACCACGCGGCAGGCGTTCCAGTTGCACGGCATCCTCAAGGGAGACCTCAAGCCGACGATTGCGCGCATCAACGCGTCCCTCATCGACACGCTGGCCGCCTGCGGCGACGTCAATCGCAACGTGCTGTGCAACCCCAACCCCGTGGACACCCGCGTCCATGCGGTGGTGTACGACTGGGCGGTGCGCCTGTCCGAGCACCTGCTGCCGAAGACTCGCGCGTACTACGAGCTGTGGTTGGACGAGGAGAAGGTGGCGGGCGGCGAGGAGGAGCCGCTGTATGGCGCCACCTACCTGCCCCGGAAGTTCAAGGCCGCCGTCGCGGTGCCGCCCGAGAACGACGTGGACCTGTTCGCGCAGGACCTGGGCTACATCGCCATCATCGAGGACGGCGTCCTTCAAGGTTTCAACGTCGCGGTGGGCGGCGGCCTGGGCGCGACGCACGGTGATGCCAACACCTTCCCAAGGCTGGCGGATGTCCTGGGCTTCGTGGCTCCCGAGCGGATGCTCGTGGTGGCCGAGGAGGTGCTGAAAATCCACCGCGACTTCGGAGACCGGGGCAATCGCAAGCGCGCGCGCCTGAAGTACGTCCTCGAGGACCGGGGTGTCGCCTGGTTCAAGGAGGAGCTGGAGCGCCGGCTCGGCTTCGCGCTGGAGCCCACGCGGCCCTTCACCTTCGAGCACAACGGAGACCGCTTCGGCTGGCGGGAAGGCCATGACGGGCGCTGGCACCTGACGCTGCACCTGGACAGCGGCCGCATCGCGGACCGTCCTGGCGCGCCGCACCTCACGGGGCTGCGCGAGATTGCCCAGATACATGGGGGAGACTTCCGGCTGACGCCCAACCAGAACCTCGTCATCGCGGGTGTCCCGCCTGAGTCGAAGGAGCACATCGACGCGATTGTCCGGGCCCACGGCCTGGAGAGCTTCCGGACCTCCAGCCCGCTGCGGCGCAACGCGCTCGCCTGCGTGGCCCTGCCCACGTGCGCCCTGGCCATGGCCGAGGCCGAGCGCTACCTGCCGACCTTCGTGGAGCGCGTGGAGTCGCGGCTCCAGGCCCATGGACTCGAGGACGCCAACATCCTGCTGCGAATCACCGGTTGCCCCAATGGCTGCGCGAGGCCCTACCTCGCGGAGATTGGCCTCGTGGGCAAGGCCCCTGGTCGCTACAACCTGCACCTGGGCGGAGATGCACGAGGCCAGCGACTCAACCGGCTCGTGCGGGAGAACATCGACGAGGCGACCATCCTCGAGGTGCTGGAGCCGCTGTTCGCGGGGTATGCGAGAGAGCGCCAGCAGGGTGAGGGCTTCGGCGACTACCTGGTGCGGGCGGGGCATGTCCCCGCGCCACCCTCCCGCGCATCTCAGGCCGCCTGAGCGACTCCTCCGCTCACGCGCCGAACAAGCCGCGCTGGCGGGCCTCTTCCAGTCGGCCCTCCAGGTACTCCCACAAGGCGGGGCAACCCGCCTGGATGGGGGGAGCGACGCGCGCCACCACCCGCGCGTGACTGATGCCGTTCTCCCGCCAGCTCTGCCCTTCGTTGGCCAGGTTCAGCAGCACCGGCATCGCGCGGTCCACCGCATGGGCATAGCGGGCCTCGGCGGTCTCCCCCGCTTCGAACTCCTTCCATGACGCCAGGAAGGCGGGCCCGTGCGGTGGAGGCAGCAGGCCGAAGATGCGCTCCGCCGCCGCCAGCTCCGCCGCCTTGCGCTCCTTCCAGCCGCCCTCGACGAAGGCCAGCGTGTCGCCGGTGTCGATTTCTCCCACGTCATGCACCAGGAGCATCCGGACCACGCGGTCCAGGTCGATGCCCGGCGGAGCATGCTGGGACAGGGAGAGGGCCAGCATGGCCAACTGCCAGCTGTGCTCCGCGGAGTTCTCGTAGCGAGCAAGCCCCAGCGGCTTCACCTTGCGAGTCACACCCTTGAGCTTGTCCAGTTCCAGGATGAAGCCGATGACCTGCTGCATTCCGTCGCCCTGAGCCATGCGGGGATTGTTCCCCACGCTCCGGGCGCACTCAACTCCCAAGCGTCAGGGGATGACCTTCGCGCGACGGAAGTCGTCGAAGAGGCGCAAGAACATGGCTTCGGTGTCGACGAACTCATGGAAGCCAAAGCGCCGCGCCTTGGTGCCGTCCGCGAACATGTCGTAGTCCCACGAGAAGACGAAGTCGCCGAAGCGCCAGGAGGACACGTCCTGGTAGGAGTGATTCGCCAGCCCGTGCTTCGCAGTCATGGCCTTCCACAGCGGCTCCTTGTCGGCCATGACGACGTCGAGCGACATCGGCAGCGGTGGAGCGACCTCCAGCTCGAAGTAACGCGCGATTTTCGGCCACAGCTCGCTCCAGCGGAACAGGTCCCCGTTGTTGATGTTGAAGGCCTGGTTCGCGCAGCGCGCCTCCGTCGCCGCCCACACCGTCGCCTTCGCGAGCAGGCCCGCGTCGGTCATCTCCAAGAGCGAGTGGTATGCCCCAGGCTTGCCAGGGAAGCGCAGCGGCAACCCCAGCTCCTTGGAGATGGATGCGTAGACGGCAATCACCAGGGCCAGGTTCATCGGGTTGCCGAGCGCGACGCCGCCCACCACCGACGGACGCAGCGCGGTCCACGTCCACGCCTTGCCCTTCTGCCGCTGTTCGAGGAAGCGCTGCTGGTCCACGTTGAACTCGGGCGGCATGTGGTCCGGGTCCGTCTCCCGCGCGGGCGTCTTGAAGGGCCCCAGGTGTGCGCCGTAGACCTTGTAACCCTGCATGAGGCTGACGTGGCGCAGGCCCTTGGCCACCGGTTCAATAGCCTCCACCACGTTGACGAGCATCGCGAGGTTGGGCGTGACCAGCTCCGCCCACGTCGGCCGCTCCTGATACGCGGCGTAGAAGACATGCGTCACGTGGCCCAGGTCCGCCAGCTTCGCCCGGGTGTCCTCCGCGTCGAGCAGGTCCACCTGTACGTGCCGCACGCGCTCGGAAGCAGGGCCGCCTCGTCGGGACAGACCGATGACTTCCCAGTCCCCCAGTGACGCGAGGTGCTCGATGAGGTTGCGACCGATGACGCCCTGCGCGCCCACCACGAGGGCGACCTTGTCGAGGGCGCTCATGACACACCTCCTTGCAGCACTCGCGTCCCTGGAACACCGGGGCGCCGCTCGCGAGACTCCAGGCGCAACGCCACCAGCACGATGACGATGGCGGACACCGGCACCAGCGCGGACACCCAGGTGAGGGCGCCCAGTCCAGGGCCCCGGTCGATGATGAGGCCGCCGAACCAGGCGCCCAACGCATTGCCGAGATTGAAGGCGCCGATGTTGAGGCTCGACGCCAGGCTCTGGCCGGCCCCCTCCGCCTTCTCCAGCACCCACATCTGGAGCGGTGGCACGGTGGCGAAGGCCGCCGCGCCGAACAGGCCCACGGCGACGACGGTGAGGACGCGGTCATGCAGGACGAAGGTCATCCCGAACAGCACGAGCGCCAGGACCGTGAGGGTGCCGAGGATGGCGGGCACCAGTCGCCGGTCCGCGAGCTTGCCGCCCACCAGGTTGCCCACCACCAGCCCACCGCCGAACACGAGCAGGATGGGAGACACCGACGACGGGGAGAAGCCACTGAGTCGCGTCAGGAGGGGCGCGATGAAGGTGAACACGGTGAACACCCCGGCGAAGCCGAGCACCGTCGTCAGAAGCCCCAGCAACACCGGCCGTCGGCCCAGGGCCCGCAGGTCGGCGCGCCAGTCGCTCGCCTCGGGTGCCACCTCGTCGCGCGGGACGAATAGCGCAATCACCGCCACGGCGAGCAGGCCAATCAGCGCCACGGCCCAGAACGTCGAGCGCCACCCGAGCGACTGCCCCAGCCACGTGCCCAGCGGCACACCGAGGATGTTGGCCACCGTCAGGCCGGTGAACATGATGGCGATGGCGGACGCGCGCTTGTCCGCGGGCACCAGGCCCGTGGCCACCACGGAGCCCACGCCGAAGAAAGTCCCGTGAGAGAGCGCGGTCAGCACGCGCGCGGCCATCAGCGTGCCGTAGGTGGGCGCCAGCGCGCAGAAGACGTTGCCCAGCGTGAAGATGACCATCAGTCCCAAGAGCACGTGCTTGCGGGTCCAGCGGCCCGTCAGCACGGTGAGGACGGGGGCTCCGGCCACGACGCCCAGTGCGTAGCCGGAGATGAGCAGGCCCGCCGTGGAGATGGAGACACCCAGGTCGGTGCCCACCTCCAGCAAGAGGCCCATGATGACGAACTCCGTGACGCCGATTCCAAAGGCGCCCGCGGTCAATGCGAACAAGGCCAGCGGCATGATTCGCGGCCCTCCCGTGAAGAAGTTGGATGGGCCCTTGTATGGACGGCACGAATTCGCTGCGGTAGAGCGACGTGCGGAATAGGACTTGTGAGTTCGGCTCACCATGGCTCGTCTGGACGTCAATCGCTTCGGGGAGATGGAAGTCTTCGTGAAGGTGGTGGAGCTGGGAGGCTTCTCCGCCGCGGCGAGGGCTTTCCGGATGACGCCTTCGGCGGTGAGCAAGCTGGTGGCCCGGCTGGAGCAGCGGCTGGGAGCCCGGCTGGTCAACCGCTCCACGCGTTCGCTCCAGCTCACCCCGGAGGGCTGCGGTTTCTATGAGCGCAGCGTGCGAATCCTCGGCGAACTCGACGAGGCCGAGCGCGGGGCCGCCGCGAGCGACGAGCCGAG
Organism: Myxococcus sp. AM011; assembly: GCF_013372595.1. Lineage (NCBI taxonomy): Bacteria > Pseudomonadati > Myxococcota > Myxococcia > Myxococcales > Myxococcaceae > Myxococcus > Myxococcus sp. AM011. Next base: position 58,385 of record NZ_JABXEM010000012.1, on the reverse strand, counting down.
TGGACGGCTGCGCGTCAACACCAACCCGGCCTTCGGGCGCTGCATCCTCATCCCGCTGCTGCCCGGCTTCCTCGCGCGATATCCCTCGGTGACGGTGGACCTCACGCTGACGGACAAGCTCATCGACCTGCTCGATGACCGCACGGATGTGGCGATTCGCAACGGGCAGCTCAAGGACTCCCAGCTCACCGCGCGCAGACTGGGTGAGACGCGGATGGTCATCGTCGGCTCGCCGGACTATCTCAAGCGCCAGGGCGTGCCGAAGACACCAGGAGAGCTGGCGTCACACAACCGCCTGGGCTTCAGCTACGCGCGCGCCATCGAGGGCTGGCCCCTGACGGAGTCTTCATCACAGCACTCCCTCGCGCCGGTCGGCAACGTCCAGGCGAGCGATGGCGAAGCGCTGCGACAGCTCGTGCTGGCGGGAGTGGGGCTGGCGCGGCTGGCGCGCTTCCAGGTGAAGGGCGACCTGGACGCGGGCCACCTCGTGGCCGTGTTGGAGGAGCACAACCCCGGCGACACGGAGGCCATCCACGCCCTCTTCCTGAGCCAGGGCGGGCACCTGCCCGCGCGCGTGCGGGCCTTCGTGGATTACCTCACCACGCACGTTCGCCTGCCCTGAGGCGCGGCGGAGTCTTCAGCTTCGCGCCAGCGCCTGGGCCAGTCGCGGCAGCACGTCCCCGGCGCTCGCCTCCACGCACAGGTCCGCCAGCTCCACGCCGCGACACTCGCCAATGTTGACGATGGCGATGGGCACGTGGCGCTCGGCGGCGCGTACCAGGAAGCGATAGCCGGAGTAGATGGCGAGCGACGAGCCCACCACCAACAGCGCGTCTCCCTCTTCCAGCAAGGCGAAGGCATCCGCCACCGTGGGCGCGGGCACGTTGTCGCCGAAGAACACCACGTCCGGCTTCAGCGTCCCGCCACAGCGCACGCACGCGGGCACCTGGAAGGACTGGAGCGCCTCCGAGGACAGCTCCGCGTCGCCATCCGGCCGCAGCTCCAGCACCTCGTGGGCGAAGTCCGGGTTGAGCGACAGGAGGCGCGCCTGGAGGTCCACTCGCGCCTCCTGCGCCCCACAGTCCAGACAGCGCACCCGCGCCAGCGCACCGTGCAACTCGATGACACGCGAGCTGCCCGCGGCGTGGTGGAGCCGGTCCACGTTCTGGGTGATGAGCCCTGGCACGTGCCCGTTCCGCTCCAGCGCCGCCAGCGCCTGGTGCGCGGGATTCGGGTGGGCGGAGGCGAAGCGGGGCCAGCCGAGCAGGCTCCGGGCCCAGTAGCGAGCCCGCACCTCGGGACGCTGGAGGAACTCCCGGTGCTGGATGGGATTGCGCGCGCGGGCCCGCGTCCCCGGCCCCCTGTAGTCCGGGATGCCCGACTCGGTGCTGCACCCCGCGCCGGTGAGCACCACGGTGCGCCGTCCTCGCAGCAGTGAGACCAGCGCATCCACGTCCTGGCTGGCTCCGGGAACAAGCGACGTCTGCGACGAAGGGGTCATGGCGGCCTACGTATAATGGCCTCCCCGGTGCCTTGCCCAGACTCCGTGTCGTGCCCGCGCGGGCGTCGACCGCGCCTCCCACCTCGCGGGGCAGGCCGACGGCCGGGCCTCTGCTCGAGGCCCGTGTTAGGCTGACTCGCAGGGGCCAGTCCGAGGAAGTTCATGTCCGCGTGGGTATTTCTCCTCCTCGAGGAGCAGCACCGGTGGCGGCTCATCGTGGGGATTCCACTCGCGATGGCGCTGTTCCTGGGACTGGGACTGCTGTTCTCCTGGCTCGCCGGGCGCGCGCTGTCGTCAGCGCAACTCGGTCAGATCCAGACGGACCACCAGCACCTGCTGCGCGAGGAGCAGACGGCGAGCGAACGGCGCGTGGACCGGTGCTACAGCGCGGTGCTCTGGTTCTCGTCACTGCTGTTCTATGTCGCAGTGCCGATGATGGTGGTGCTGACGCTGGCCGCCTCCGGTGCACTGCTCCTCGCCATGACGCAGATGCCCGTCATCCCCCTGAAGCTCATGCTCATCGTGATGCTCGCCTGCATCGGCGGAATCGTCGGCATCTTCCGGGGCCTGTTCATCCGCGACTCGCAGCTGGACGAGGGCCGCGCACTGAAGCGCGAAGAAGCCCCGCGCCTCTTCGCCGCACTGGAGGAAGTGGCGACCATCGCGAAGTCGCGCGAGGTGGACCGAGTCCTCATCGACGCGGGCACGGGAATCGGGGTGAGCGAGCGAGGCGGACGACTGAGGGTGCTGCTCGGCGGCGGTGAGCGCGTCCTGCGCCTGGGGATGGGCGTCGTGCGACGGCTCACCGTCTCCGAGTTCAAGTCCATCCTCGCGCACGAGTACGGCCACTTCTCCCACGGCGAGACGCGGCTGACGCCCATCATCGGCCGCATCCAGGCCCAGATGGTCCGCACGGTCCACGCCATCCAGGAGGGAGGCTGGGCCATCATCAATCCCGTGTGGTGGTTCCTGCGCGCGTACTTCTTCGTCCACCTGCGCATCACCGCCGGGCACGGACGCCGCCGGGAGTTGCTCGCGGACCGGATGTCCGCGCTCGCCTACGGCGGTGACACCTTCGGCCGTGCGCTGACGAAGGCGATGGAGAGCAGCGACGCGTTCAGCCGGAGCCTGGAAGTCGCCGCGAGGCTGCGAGCGACAGGACGTCCCACGAAGGACCTGTTCCACACCATGGACGTCGTCGCGAGGGACACACCGCCCGCGTTCCAGACCTTCCTCCGCGAGCGACTCTTCTCGCGCGCAGTGGACGCGTACGACTCCCACCCGCCCGCCGCCGAGCGCATCGAGCGCGTCACGGGCCTGTCCGGCCACCGCCCGGTCGAGGACGACTCCGCGCTGACACTGTTCGCCGACGCCGGGACACTCACCGCCGAGCTGGGGGGCGAGCTGCTCTCCACCCTGGAGAACACACTGGCGGGCCAGGGACATGAGGCCGCCGCACCCGTGGACGTGACGGACGCGGAGCGGGACAGGCTCGCCGCCGCGCTCGCCCTGCATCACGCGGCCGTCGTCCTGGGCGAGCACCAACACCCCGCCGCCTATCCCCTGCTCCAGGAATCGGTGGGTCGCATCGAGGAGACCGCCGGAGAGCAGCACCCGTACCTGGTGCCGCTGCTCACGGACCTGTCGAAGCTCCACGTCGAACACGAAGCGCTCGAAGCCGCGAGACAGGCGCTCCAGCGCGCCATCGCCATCGTCCAGTCGCGACCGGACCACGTGCCACACGAGGTGGACGCGCTCAACGTGTTGCTGTCGGAGATTCCCAGCCACGAGTCCCGCACCACCTGAGCCTCCGCGCGGAGCGCGCATCCGTGGTAGACGCCTTGCGCATGCCGAACTGGCAATGGAAGGCGTTCTCGGAGCTGACGCTGGACGAGCTGTATGACGTGCTCGCCCTGCGGCAGGAGGTGTTCGTGGTGGAGCAAAAGTCGCTCTACCTGGACGTGGACGGACTGGACAGGAGCGCGGACCACCTCCTCGCCCATGAGGGCGCTCTCCTGGTCGCCTACCTGCGCATCCTCCCGCCCGACGTGAAGTTCCCGGGGGCCACCAGCATGGGCCGCGTGGTGACGTCGCCCAAGGCACGAGGCCGGGGCCTGGGCCGCGAGCTGACGCAGCGAGGTATCACCCGGCTCGAAGCGCTCTACCCCAACATGGACATCCGCATCTCCGCGCAGGACTACCTGCGGGCCTTCTACGCGAGCCTCGGCTTCGACGCGGAAGGTGACATCTACGACGAGGACGGCATCCCGCACATCGAGATGGTCCGCCGTCCTCGCCGTTGAGCGCCCTGACGCCCGGGATTCCGGAGCGTGCGGCCAGTCCGGAGGTTGGAACGCGCTCAGTCTCACTGCATGAGGAGCGCGAGGCCTCCGTCAAGAAGGCCCTCTGGAGCAGCGGGCCATGGGGTTGGTCCAGGAGCAGGAGGACCCGATGCTGAAGGCGTGGCTGCGCGCTCGACTCGCGGGCCAGGAGGACGGCTCGCTGTGCGGGACGCCCGCTCCGACGCCGTGACTACAGCTTGCGCAGCCGCACGCGCTTCACCTTGTGGTCCGGGCCCTTGAGCAGGATGAGCCGGGCGCGCGAGCGCGTGGGCGCGATGTTCTGCGCCAGATTGGGGCCGTTGATGTCGCCCCACACGGACTCGGCCATGACCACGGCCTCTTCCTTCGTCAGGTCCGAGTACCGGCGGAAGTAGCTGCGCTCGTCGCGAAACGCCGTCTGCTGGAGCCGCAGGAAGCGGTCCACGTACCAGCGACGGATGTCCTGCTCGCTCGCGTCCACGTAGATGGAGAAGTCGAAGAAGTCCGACAGGAACGTGTGCGGCACCCGCTGCCCGGTGGCGCCGGACTGGAGGACGTTGAGCCCTTCCAGGATGAGGATGTCGGGCTGGCGGATGACCTTCGCCTCGTCGGGCACCACGTCATAGACGAGGTGGGAGTAGACGGGCGCCGCCACCTCCGCGCGCCCCGCCTTCAGCTCCGCGAGCAGGCGCACCAGCGCGCGCCGGTCATAGCTCTCCGGGAAGCCCTTGCGCTTCATCAGCCCGCGCTCGGTGAGGATGCGGTTGGGGAAGAGGAAGCCGTCCGTCGTCACCAGCTCCACGCGCGGGTGGTCCGGCCACCGGGCGAGCAGGGCCTGGAGGATGCGGGCCGTGGTGCTCTTGCCCACCGCCACGCTGCCGGCGATGGCGATGATGAACGGCACCTTGCTCGTGGAGCCACCCAGGAACGCCTGCTGCTCCATCCACAGTCGCTGCGCCGCGGCCACCTGGAGGTTCAGCAACCGCGACAGGGGCAGGTAGACATCCGAGACCTCTTCCAGGTCCAGTTGCTCCCCCAGGCCGCGCAGGCCGTCCAGGTCCTCCGTCGTGAGCGTCAACGGCGTGGACTCGCGCAGCGCCCGCCAGGCTTCGCGCTCCAGCTCGACGAACATGGACACCGAGGGCGCGGCGGGTGCGGACATTGAGTGTCTCTCCTCCGGATGCTTGATACCGCGCCTACCACAGCGCCGCGGTCCGCGCGCGGGCTCAGGTGCCCGAAGCCGGGTCCCAGCCGTAGAAACGCTTCAGCTCTTCATACAAATCCGGCGTCTTCTCGCGCATCTTCACGGGGCGCTCGAAGAAGTTCTCGGTGGCCACCGCGAAGAACTCCGCCTCGTTGACGGCCCCGTAGTCATCCAGCACCTGGCGCTCCCGGGGGCGGCCCTCCTGGAGTGCGTGGTAGTGCTCGCTCATCACCGCGGCCCAGGTCCGATAGTGCGAATAGCTGCGCAGCTTCGGTGTCCCGTCGAAGGCGCCATCCGCGCGGTCCAGGACGTGGGCGAACTCGTGCGTGGCCGTGTCGTGGCCGTCGTCCGGATTGCGCAGGCCGCCGAGCACCGCCGCCCAGGAGAGGATGACGGAGCCCCAGTTCTTCGCCTCGCCGAGCACCACGCCAGTGCGGTCCGGCAGGAGGAAGGCATCGGGGTAGACGATGACTTCGCGCAGCCGGTCGTAATAGGACAGGTCCAGGTGCACCACGAGCTGCACGGCGGTGGCGGACACGACGACGCGAATCTCGTCGGTGATTTCCAGCCCGCCCGCGCCGATGAACTCCTTCTCCCAGGCGAAGACCTTCAGCTTGGAGAGGAAGTCCTCGCGCAGCGCGGGCGACAGCGTGGCGAAGAAGGGCACTCGCGCGTCGAGATGACCGAGCCAGTCGGGAGGAAAGGGTCGACGCATGAGACGTCGGCGCCGGAGCTGGCTGAAGAGGCCGGTCATTCGGTCGGCGCCCCGGGGACCCCCAAGGCTTCCTGGAGACAGGCATAGCAAATGTTTCGCGGAAGTTCCTTGTCCACAGTCCATGACCCCACCGGACACCGGGAGCGGTAGGGTGGGCCCCGTGGGTCCAGGCCGGCGGCCCCGAGGCAGTCACGGGACGTGCGACGAGTCATGAGCAGACGTGTGGCGAAGTGGTGGGTGGCCCTGGGAATCGCCCTGATGTCGGGGCAGGCAGGCGCGCAGGGACCGGGGCAGGTGGTGGACGAGGTCGTGGTGCGAGGCCCCGAGAAGACGCTCCCGGAGACGGTGCGCTCGTATTCGCGCATCGACGCTGGCGACGAAATCACCTTCGAGGAGTTGGACAAGGTCGAGCGACGGCTCGTGGCCACCGGCCTGTTCCAGGAGGTGAAGGCGCGAGTCGAGCCCACGGGCCCCAACCGTGTGCGCCTCATCCTGGAGGTGGAGGACAAGGCGTCCTGGGTGGTGGCTCCCACGTTCGCGCTGTCTTCTGACAACGTCGGCGGCGGTCTCTTGTACGCGGAGAACAATCTCTGGGGCCGGGCCAAGAAGTTCGCGACGGCCGCGCAGGTGAGCACCGCGGAGAGCGGCTTCTTCGCCGGATACCTGGACCCGAACCTCTTCGGCCTGCCGCAGCTTCGGTTCAGCCTGGAGGGCCAGCTTCGCAGCGACCGCATGGACGAGTACCAGCCCGGAGCGGGACAGGAGGACCCGAAAGTCGTGCGCCGGACACGAATCAACTCGGCGTCCATCTCCAGCGAGCTGGGGGTGATGCTCTTCGAGCGCGTGCGCGCCGCCGTGAAGTACCGGCTGATGAGCATCGACGCGAAGTCCCCGGACCCGGAGAAGGAGGTCACCACGCCCGCGTTCTCCATCGGGCCGTCGCAGCGTGATGCCTCCCTGCGCCTGATGGTGGGAATCGACACGCGGCAGAACCTCCACGCGGTGATGGAGGGCGTCAACCTGGAGGCGTCCTACGAGGTGTCGAACCCGGGCGTGTGGAGCGAGTTCCGCTACGAGCGCTTCGGGTTGCTGTACCGCCATGGATTGCGCCTCTTCGAGGAGCACAACCTGGTGCTGCGGGGCGAAGCCGCCACGGGCGTGGACCTGCCCTTCCACCAGGAGCTGGTGATGGGAGGCAACGGCCTGCGGGGCTTCGTCCACCGTCAGTTCCGAGGCGACACCCGCCTGTCCTTCATCGCCGAGTACCACTTCCCCCTCTTCACCATCCGCTCCCTGTCCTTCCGGGGCGTGGGCTTCTCCGACACCGGGTTGATGATGTGGCGCGAGCTGCCCGCGGACCGCGAGCTGCGGGACGTGAACGGGCGCGTGGTGCGCGGCTATCTGCCCGACAGCAAGAGCGGGTTGAAGGGCGCCACCCTGGCGCAGGGTGTGGGCGCGGGACTGCGGCTCTATCTGCGCAACCTGGTGCTGCCCCTGGTGGGCGTGGACGCGGCCTACGGCGTCAACTCGGGGGAGTTCCGTTTCTATCTGGTGGCGGGAGTGAGCCCGTCCTGAGGCAGACTGTCAGCCGGGCTGGCGGCATGGCGTCAGGTGCGACGCCTCCGCTGGCCGTGGTGCCCCAGGTCTGGTGTCGTCAGCGAAGTTCCCCTTCTCAGGTGAGTGCTCGCCATGTCCCAGGAACGCTTCACGACGAGCCGCGAGGTGTACCACCGCATCCGGTGGGACCCTCGACTGGAGGCTCGCGAGTTCGTCATCGGCTACGACGCGCACGGCGAGGCCCTGGACGAGATGCCCTTCGAGGCCTTCGTCCCGGATGGAGAGATTCCGTGGCACCGCGTCTGGTACTTCAAGCGCGGACGCGAGGTGATGTGGGACCGCAAGGAACGCATCGACCGGCTCAGTCACTCCGCGTCCCCCACCGAGGAGCCCGCGCCCGCCCCACGTCGGACGAGCGCGGCTCCAGGCTTCACGCCCCTGCCCTCGTATCGGTACGACACACGCGCCGCGGCGTGGACGAAGGCCTCCCCCACCCCGAACGAGGTGCTGGCGACACCGGATGTGCTCACCGTCGCCACGTTCAACGTCCTCTTCGATTTGTATGACGCGGAGAAGCTCGACACCGAGCGCCGGACTCCGGCGACGCTGAAGCTGCTGCGAGAGACGGACGCGGACGTCATCGCCCTCCAGGAAGTCACCGCTCCCTTTCTGCAAGCACTGCTCGCCGAGTCGTGGGTGCGTGAGCACTACTGGCTGTCGGACGGCCCGGTGGCGAGCACCGTGGAGACCTACGGACAGGTGCTCCTGTCGCGCTTGCCCTTCGCGTCGGTGTGGCAACGCGTCTTCTCTCGGGACAAGCGCATCATCGCCGGTGAGCTGAGGCTGTCGGGCAGCTCGCTGTGGGTGGCCACGCCGCACCTGACGAGCAATCGAGAGGCATCCGGTGCCGCCGCGCGCGTCGTGCAGGTGCAGGCGCTGCTCGACTGGGCTCGCTCGTTGGGCGCCACGGACGAGGGCGGTGCACCGGATATCGTACTCGCCGGTGACTTCAACTTCGGCGCGGGTGAGGACGAAGCGCAGTCCTTCACCCAGGCAGGCTTCGTGGATGCGTGGCCGACGTTGCGACCCGCGGAGACGGGGGAGACCTACAACCCCCTGCTCAACACGCTGGCCGCGCTCACCACCACGTCCGGGCGACTTCAACGACTGGACCGCGTGCTGGTGAAGTCCCCTTCGGGTCGGTTCGCGCCCGACGCCATCTCGCTTTTTGGCGAGGCTCCGCTGGACGGGGCGCCCGCGCCCGCTGGGGGCGCCCTCTTCGCGTCGGACCACTACGGCATCCGCTGCGTCCTCCATCGAGCGGTCTCCTCGCGACCTGACGTCGCGCAAGGAGCGGAGCGGCGGGTCCACCACACAGCGGTGGTGCTCATTCCGCCGGAGACCTCCTGGCCTCCCATCCAGGCCCTGCGCAAGAAGCACGACGCGAAGTTCGAGCGGTGGATGCCGCATGTCACCCTGCTCTACCCCTTCCTCCCGGAAGAGGACTTCGACGCCGCCGAGGCCGTGCTCGCGGAGACCCTGCGCGACCTCGAGCCCTTCGAGGTGACGCTCTCCGCGTTCGACCACTTCGAGCACCGCGTCAACTCGACGGCCTGGCTTCGACCGGACGACGAGCCCCGAGGCGCGCTGGCGGCGCTGCATGCGAAGCTCGTGGCGGCCGTGCCCGAGTGCGAGCCTCCGGGCCATGGCTTCACACCGCACCTCTCCGTGGGACAGCTTCCCCGCTCGGACGATGGGGAGCAGGAGCGGACGCTCGCCACGTGGGCGCGAGGCTGGCGTCCCCTGCGCTTCCAGGTGGGCGAGGTCTGCATCATCCGCCGGAAGGGGGACACACCGTTCGAGGTCGTCCGCCGCATCTCCCTGGGCAGGTCCGCGAGGGGACAGGAAGACGCCACGCTGCACGCGGTGCTCGCGTCCGTTGGCGTGGGCGCGTCCGAATCCGCCAGGGCGTCCAGGGCCCGGGCCGTGGAGCGACTGAGCGGGCTCTGCGAGCGCGTGGGGACCACGCTGCATCCCTATGGCTCCTCACTGCTCGGCACGGATGGACCGGACAGCGACGTGGACGCGGTGGCCATTGGACCTGCGTCCCTGTCTCGTGAGGACTTCGCGCACGCGCTGCTTCGCGAGCTGGCGAAGTCGGAGCCACCCGGCGCCGCGCGCTTCGTGGCCGACGCGGCCATTCCCCTGGTGAAGCTGGTTCTGGAAGGCGTGAGCTTCGATGTCTCGTATGCCAGCCGTCCCGAAGGCGTGGCTGCTTGCGAGCCCTCGACGTTGCTGGCGCTGCATGGCGAGGCGCTTGATTCCGCAGGGCTCCGCTCCGTCCTGGGGCTCGCGGACACGCAAGGGGTGCTGGACGCACTCGGCGACGATGAAGGACAGCGCGAGCGCTTCCGGACCCTGCTTCGCCCGGTGAAGGCGTGGGCCAAGGCGCGGGGCGTCTACTCCCATGCGCTCGGATATCTCGGTGGACTGTCGTGGACGGTGCTCGCGGCGTGGGCCTGCACGCGGGTGGCGCCTGGCACTGTCAGGAGTGACGCGGAATTGCTCGCCCACTTCTTCGGGACGTTCGCCTCCTGGCCCTGGCCGCAGCCCGTGGCCCTCACGCCGGAGACCGCGCGCTACCGCCCGGATGGCAAAAGAGACCTGCTGCCCGTCATCGCACCGGCGGCTCCCGCTCGGAATACCGCGCGCAACGTTTCGCGCTCCACGTTCCGCGTCCTGAGGGACGAGTGGGCTCGCGCGGGGAAGCTCGTGGCCGAAGCCCGCGCCTCGGGTTCGCCCCAGGCATGGGAGGCGCTGTTCCAGCCGCTCGACTCCACCCAGGACCTGCCCACCCACCTGCGCCTGTCCGTCGAAGCGACCTCACACGAGGCCCATGAAGCCGCCATGGGCTGGGTCCTCGGCCATCTCACGGCCCTGGTCTACCGGCTGGAAGGTGACCGACGGCTCGCCGTGCGCCCACTTCAGGCCACACCCGGCAAGGGCCCCGTCCTCATCGGCCTGAGCACCCGGGAGGCCCAGGATGCGAGCGCGCTGACCTGGAAGCCGGGCAGCCCGCTCGTCGAGGCGGTGGAGTCCTTCCGCGCTTCCTATCTGGAGTGGCAGCACCGCCCCAAAGGCACCTCGCTCCAGGTGGAATGGCTGCGGGGAAACAACAGGGGCGGCCTGGACCCACAGTCCTGACCTTGTCACGAGTTGGCAAGGTCTGAGCTTTTTCACAAAGACAACGATTAGTCTTCGCGCCTCCTTTTCAAGGAGGCTGTATGGGCAAGCGTTGGAGTGGTGCGACGGCCGCCGTGGTGGCCTCACTGGTCCTGCTGGCGTGCGGCGGAATCATGACGGAGTCCGACGGTTCGCAGGCCATTGGCAGCCTCCAGCAGCCCACGAAAGCGGGGTTCTATTACCCGTGCGGCGATGGCAGTTGCGATGGGAATGAGGCGGTCACCTGCCCCTCGGACTGCTGCGTTTAACCCAGACCAGGAGGGGCACCCGCCGTGTCCCTTCCATGGCAGGTCCTGCCCAACAACTCCTGGAGTGAGTTAGCCTTCACGGCAAGTCATCATCTCCGGGGGTCATGTCTTGGCGGAAACCTATCGAGTCGCGAAGCTTCCCATCCGACTGCGCGGCTTCGTGGAGCCGGATACGAACGCGCAGTTCGAGGGCTACGCCGAGCCGGGAACGTACTTCGTCCTGGAAGAGCGCCCCGGCTACCCGACGCCTGACACCGACTACGCGCGACTGGAAGTGCCCACGCTCGGCGCGCTGGACACCTGGATTTGCGTGCGCTGGCGCACCCAGCGCTACGCGACGCTCGTCAATCAGGAGAAGCCGCCTCCTGCAGTGAGGCTTCGCTTCGACGACGAGCCCATGGCCATCCGCGAGGACAGACTCGTCGCGCTCCTCGGTGGGTTGCGTGGCTTCCGGTATGACCTGGACAAGGCCTACTACCCGTGGCCGCTGCCAGGCATCACGGTCCCCATGACGCCGCCCCAGTTCAACAACTGCTGCACCTTCGTGGAGGCCCTCACGGTGAAGGCCTATGCGGACGCGCACGGCGACAGCTTCACCTGGGACTCCCGCCGCCACCGGCAGATGATGATTGCCTCCACGGAGGACTACTTCTCGCCCGTCACCGCCGCCATCGAGAGCGGCATGGCCATCCCCGCGCCCTCCCCGGACGTGTCTCCACACCCGTGGACGCTCATCCAGGGCTGGCGAAACCAGTGGCGCTCCGGCCACACCTTCCTCGTGGTGGACCACCACCCCGCGACGGACAAGGTGCTGGTGCTGGAGTCCAACTCCGCCTACCAGCTCGACGGCGTCGGCTACCGGGCCATCGGCAACCTGAGGGACAAAGGCATCCAGCCTCCGGCCAACTGGTGGACGCTGCCGGACGTGTGGACGTGGCGACAGCTCTGCTCGACCTACCTGTTCCGGCAACAGGCGTGGCTCAAGGTCAAGGACCGCTCGCTGTCGCGGCTGTCACCCACCGCGCCCTGAGCCGCACCCTCCCGGTTCACCCACGCGTCAGTCGTTGGCCGCGCCCGCCAATATCCATGAACGAATGAGGACGAGCAGCCCCGGCTGCTGGTCGAAATAGGTCGGATTGTTCCGGGGCATGCGGGACCCGCACGTCGTGCCCTCCAGCTTCCGGATGAGCGCCGAGTTGCCCGGGTCGCCTGGAGCGACGCGCCTGGTCGGGCCACAGGCATTGGCGGTCACATTGACCAGGTTGCTGTAGCTGGAGCCCGAGGCGAGGTTGAGGCCTCCGTTCGAGCCATGGCAGCCCGTGCAAGGGACGGAGGTCCAGATGCCCTGCACATTCGCGGAGTACCGGGGCACGGAGACCGGAAGGGTGACGGTGCGCACCACGGGCGTGCTCGCGCCATCCGTGACACTCACGGAGAAGGTGAACGAGGTCTGCGTCGCGACGACTGGCGAATACCACTGCGCGCTGCTCCCGGTGCGAGCACCCACCCAGGTTCCCGAGGAGGCCGGGGCCGTCTGCGTCCATGAGTAGGTCAGCGGGTCCCCATCCGCGTCGCTCGCGGTGATGGAGAACGTCCCCGTCACACCCGCGACCAGCGTCGTGGGCCCGGAGATGGTGGCGGCGACGACGGGCGGGCGGTTGCCCTTCTGGACGGCGATGTCGATGGTGGCCTGTGCGCTGCCGCCCCGCCCATCGGTGACGGTGACGCGCAGCGTGTACGTTCCGCTGGAGGTGACATCCGGAGCCGTCCACACGGGACTGGTGGAAGCGGCGTTGTCGAAGGTCCCTCTGGGTGTGGCGGGGGCCGCCTGCTCCCAGGAGTACGTCAGCGGATCCCCATCCACGTCGGAGCCACTGACGGCCAGGGTGAGGGCCTGCTGTTCGTCGACGGTGGTGGCCGTCGCAGTGGGCGTCGACAGCGTCGGCGGAGTGTTCTGGGGAACGGGCGGGGCGACGTCCACGTCCACCGAGCCCTGCTCGGAGCCACCTCGGCCGTCGCTCACGCTCACCTTCAGGGTGAAGCGCTGGCTCGTGCTCACCACCGGCGCCGTCCAGCTGGGGGCGGGCGCGGAGATGTTGGTGAATGTCCCCGCCGGGGAAGCGGGAACCTGCGTCCATGCATAGGTGAGCACATCCCCATCCGGGTCCGAGGCCTCCAGCGTCAGCGACACGGGACTCCCGGAGCTCACCGCGGTGGGCTGCGCGGTCGGCCCCGTCAGCGTCGGAGGCTTGTTGCTGGGGAGCGGGTCGTCACCGCCACACGCCAGCCCTCCGAACCCGAGGAACAACCAAGCCAGCAGCGACAGTGAGAGCGACAAGCGCATGAAGGGTCCTCGGTGCGAGTGACCGAGAACCTATCAGGTGGAGTCGTCTCAGGCGGCGACGAACCGCCTGCGCCGCAGGTCCAGCATCCACGCCTCCAGCGCATCCACGGCCGCCTGGGGAGGTTCCCCGGGCAACACGGAGGCCTCCAGCGCGGCGTCGAGCACCTCGAAGGAGCGGGCCACCTCCGCGCGCCACTTCGCGCTCAGCGACTCGGGCAGCTCGGTCTTCTCTCCGCGCCGCTTCTGCTCCACCAGCTCGTGGGCCTCCGCGAAGCCATGGGCATCCAGCAGCTCGGTGACGTCCGTCTCCACTTCTCCGGTGCGCAGCGCGTGCGTCCCGGTGAGCGTGGTGCGCAGCACGTAGAGGAGCTTCTTCGCGGAGAGAAAGCCGCTCTTCTCCCACTCGCGGAGCTGGCCCTGGGCGAAGCCCCGGTAGTGCCGGTGCACGCGACGCGACAACACGCCGCGCACCAGTGGCTGAAGGGCCTCCAGCTCCGGGGACACCCGCACCGGGATGGCGCCCACCAGGCGCTCCAGGTAGTTGCCATTGCCCTGCAACAGTCCCTGGAGTACGGGCTGGAGTTCGTTGGACGAGTAGTCCACCTCCACGCCGTCCACCACCTGGAGGCGCTCGGCGTTGAGGTGGCGGGGCTGCAGGCCCAGCAGCAGGGCCGTGGGCGCGATGTGGATGGACTTCAGGTCCAGGTCGCTGTCCGGCGAGGGAAAGCCATAGGCATGCGCGCCCGACAGCGACACCACCAGGTGCTCTCGCTTCGCGGACTCCTCATCGAGCACACGGTCCGCCACCGTCCGCTCCTGCTCCGTCATCGTGCCCTTCATTCCGAATCCCTCCACTCCGTCACCGGGGCCTCGGGCGCGTCGTGCCCCAGCGGTCCGGGGGTCTTCATCACCCAACGCCGCGCCACCTCGTCCCCCACCCGCCGCAACAACCGGTCCGCGCGCGCGTAGTCGGGATGCTCCGGCAGGCGACTCTCCTGACGTGCCGCCTCCAGCTCCGGCGCCATCGCCTCGGCGTCCCTCAGCACATCGTCGAGCGGCACGCTGCCTTCCTTGATGGCCAGCAGCCGCGCCTTCAGCGCCCCCGTCGCCTCGAAGACGGGCTCGCCCTGGCGCAGCCAACCCGTGGCGGTGGCAATCAACCGCAGCAGGTTGTACGCGTTCTTCGGCCGCAGCTCCCGCGCGGACGGAGGACGCTGTCCCCCACCCCGCGCATAGGCCGTCAGCGCCGCGAAGTCGTTCGCCGTGAGCAGCCCCTGGTCCCACAGTGAGCGGTAGAGCTGCTTCACGTACGTCTTCGCCGCCAGCAGCGCGTCCTGCTGCGTGGGCGCCTCGCGCGGCGACACCTCCGACAGGCGCCGCGCCACCTCGTCCAGGTTTGGCGCCGGCTCCTCGCACAGCCACTCCAGCAGCAGGTCCCTGTGCTCGGCCAGCCGCTGGCTGCGCGTGAGCTTGTCCAACTGGCTCATGGCGTAGCGCCCGAAGCTGCCGAAGATGGCCTGCGAGACGAACGCCTCGCGCTCCGCGAGGAACCACTCGCCCAGTTCGTCCATGGCCTTGGCCCCCGGGACGAACAACGTCTCCAGCGTGTTCGGGTCCGCCCGCAGCGCCTGCTCCACCGTCTTGCGCGTCTCCCAGTAGGTGCTGCTGCCATCGGCGCTCACCAGGTCCATGGGCGCCTCCACGAGGCCGAAGGTCCACGAGAGCGGCAGCGCGAAGATGCCGCGCACGTCCACGTCGGACTTCTCATTCGCCAGGCCCCAGGCATGACTGCCCACGCGCGTCTCCAGCACCACGCAGGGAACCAGGGACTGCCAGGCCGCCTCACGGCGCCTCGCGAACTGGACCTGTCCCGGTCGCCGGGGCACCAGCTCCTCGCGCGCGAACCACACCTCGCCCACGCCAACAATCTGGATGTCGAGCCCACCATCCCGGGCCCGCACCACGCGCCCCACCACGCCCTGGGGAATCCGCCGCCCGCCCGAGGCCAGGCGCTCCACGCGCGTCGTCACCTCGGTGCCGTGCGGCAGGGGCACCGACAGCCGGTCCACCTGCTCCAGCCCCCGGATGCGAGAAGTCCCCGAGCGGGGAGGGTCCGTTGGAGAGTTGCTCATGGCGTTCACCTCGAAGGGGAAGGTCGCGGTCGCCAGGGACGGCGCCAGCCCCGAGGGGCTGACCACCCCATGGGACTCAGCTCCGGGACGCGGGTGCTCCGATGCTCTCACGCAGGCGGGACAAGAGCCTCCGGGCCACCTCCAGCTCCGCCCGACAGCGGTCCAGGCGCTCCGCCATGTCCGCGACGTCGCCCGCGTCCGCGCGCAGCTCGATGTCCCGGCACTGCATCTCCAGCGCCGCCGCGCCGAACCACGCGGCGTTGGACTTGAGGGTGTGCGCGGCCCGGCTGAGGTCATCCAGCAACCCATGTCGCAGGGCCGTGTACGCGTCGTCGAGCAGCGCCGGCATGCTGTGCAGCGCGGTGTCGATGAGCTCCGGGAGGATGTTCGCCGCCTGGGTGCCCAGCTCCCGCCACAGTCGCGCCAGCGCGGCGGACTGCAGGCCGGGAATGCGCGCCGCCACCGGGACGATCTCCTCGTCGAGCGGCGCATCCACGAGCGTGCCGCGCTCCGCCCGCGCGCGCGTGCCTCCCTGTGGACGCGGCGTCTGACAGCGCACCAGCGCGGCCGTCAGCGCCTCCACGCGGATGGGCTTGGCGAGGAAGTCATCCATCCCCGCCTCGAAGCACTGCTCCCGGTCCGAGTCCATCGCATTGGCCGTCATCGCGATGACCCACGGCTGCACGTTGGGCGGCAGCTCCTGGCGCAGCCGACGCGTGGCCTCCAGCCCATCCATCTCCGGCATCTGGAGGTCCATCAGCACCACGTCGAAGCGCTGGCGCATGGCCCACTCCACTGCCTCACGGCCGTTGGACGCCGCCTGCACCGGGTAGCCCAGCCGGTCCAGCATCAGGCTGGCCAGTCGCTGATTGGTGGGGTTGTCCTCCACCAGCAGGATGCGCAACGGAACACGGTCCCCTGGACGGTCCCTGGGAACGGGCGCCCCCGAGGGAGCGGACTCCGCGCGGACGCGGGCCACGTCCCGCGAGAAGCAGGACATCAACGTGTCGTGGAGCTGAGAGGCTTTCATCGGGCGGGACAGCACCCCTGAGAAGAGGCCCGGCGGTGGCACCGCGCGACGACCGGGCGAGGTGAGCAGCAACAACGGCAGCGAGCGGAGGTCATCCCGCTCACGGATGCGCGCCGCGAGCGTAGGCCCGTCCAGGCCCGGCATCTGGTGGTCGATGAGCACGACGTCGAAGCCCGCGCCCGGCTGGAGCTTCGCCAGCGCCTCCATCCCCGAGCCCGCCTCCACGGGCTCCGCGCCCCAGGACTGGAGCTGTCGTCCCAACAGCCGCCGGTTGATGGCGTTGTCGTCGACGATGAGCACCCGGCGGCCTTGCAGCAGCGGCTGGTCCGCGCGCAGATACCCCGCCGTCGTCTGAGGCGCGGCCTGCACCGTGAGCGCGAAGTGGAACGTGGCGCCCCGCCCCGGCACGCCCTCGCTCTCCACCCAGATGCGCCCGCCCATCGCCTCCACCAGGCGCTTGGAGATGGCGAGCCCCAGGCCCGTCCCACCGAACTTGCGCGTCACCGCGACGTCGAGCTGGTTGAAGGGCTGGAAGAGCCCCTTCTGCATCTCCGTGGAGATGCCGGGCCCCGTGTCCTGCACGGAGAAGGTGAGCTCCCAGGGCGAGTCGGGCGCCTCGGTGCGACGCGCGCCGTCCACGGAGACGACGGCGCCCCCGGACTCGGTGAACTTGAGCGCGTTGCCCACCAGGTTGAGCAGCACCTGACGCAGCCGCGAGGCATCTCCCATCACCACCTGCGGCACCTTCGGCGAGATGTCCGCGCCCAGGTCCAACCCCTTCTCGCTGGCGCGCACCGCGAGCAGGTCCAGCACCGACTCCACGCACTGCCGCAGGTCGAACGGGCGCAGGTCCGTCTCGAACCGGCCCGCTTCAATCTTGGAGAAGTCCAGCACGTCGTTGAGCAGGGTGAGCAACGCCTCGCTGCTCTGACGGATGGTGGAGATGAACTCCCGCTGCTCCCCTGACAGATGCGTGTCCAGCATCAGCCCCGTCATGCCGATGATGGCGTTCATCGGCGTGCGAATCTCGTGGCTCATCGTCGCCAGGAACAGGCTCTTGGCCTGGTTGGCGGACTCCGCCGCCTGGCGCGCGCGCTGGAGGTCGGTGATGTCGTGGTAGATGGCGATGAAGCCCAACTGCCGGCCTCCCACCGACACCGGCAACGCCAGCAGCTCCACGTCGACGATGGTGTGGTCCTTGCGCAGCCGCCGGGTGACGGAGTGCACGCGGCCCCGCTGCGTCACGTCCCGCTGCGCCTTCTTCGCCTCGGGGAGGACGGTCTCCTCTGTCGCGACGAGGTCGAAGATGTGCTTGCCCAGCGCTTCCTGCGGCGTGTACCCGAAGAGCCGCTCCGCGGCGGGGTTCCACGACAGGACGATGAACTGGCGGGTGATGGTGACGATGGCCACCGGGCTGTTGCGCACCACCGCCTCGAAGAACTCCTTCTGCTGGCGGATGGAGGCCTCCACCTCCAGGCTGCCGCGCATGTCCTGGAGCTGGAGCACCCAGCCCAGCGGCGTGCCCCGCGCATCCACCTGCGTCAGCGTCTGCACGCGCAGGTAGTACGCCGGCCCCGAGCCTCCTGGACGCTGCCCCGCCAGCTCCGTCTCATGCGGCGTGTCGGGCGAGCCTCGCGTGTCCGGGGGACGCCAGCCCGACAACAGCCGCGTCACCGCCATGCCCACCAGCTCCGCGCGGGGTCCGAAGATGCGCTCCGCGGCGCGGTTGACCTCCTGGATGAGCTGCGCGGCGTCGAGCACGAGCACCGCGTCGCGCGCGTGCTCGAAGACGGTGGAATGTGCTCTGGACGCCAGGTCGGACACAGTTCCCCCTTCGCGCCGCGAGTGTAGGTCAGCCCGGCCCCCCGTCACTATTTAGAGGCACTCGAACAGCAGAGGGCTCGTGGGCCGGCCCCTTCCCCCTGCGTGTTCCGGGTCTCCCCTGGGTGAACCCGGCCGGTCACGACGTCGTCACCATCGCGGACCGGCCTTCCCCTGGCCCCCGCGGCCGAATCAGCGGCTGGTCCACCACGCCTTGAACTTGCTCCAGGAGATCTTCCCCGTGCGGTCCGTGTCGACGATGTCGACGGCGATCTCCAGCTCCTCGTCGGTGACGTTCTGACCGAGCGCCTCCAGCAGCCGCGCGAACTCCGCGCGTTCGATGGTGCCGGTACGGTTGCGGTCATAGCGCTGGAAGATGTCGAGCAACTCGTTGCCGGAGCTGGTCAGCTCATCCACCGCCGCGTGCGCGGGCGCCAGGGGCTGGATGCCCGCGGACGAGGTCTCCACCTCCTCGACGAAGGGCGAGCCCGTGGCCGGGCGCTCATCCCAGGCGACGGCGATGACCTCCGCGGACGGCGGCGCCTCGGGCTTCTTCCGGGACACCGCGCGCGGGGGAGAGCGAGGCGTCGTCGCCTTCTTCGTGGGCTTCGTCGCGACGCTCGCACGCGCGGATGTCGTCTTCGCGGCGCTCTTGCGCGTCGCCGCCTTCTTCGTGGCGCTCTTTCGAGCCGCGCTCTTCTTCACGGGGGCCTTGCGAGCCGCGCCCTTCTTCGCGGCACTCTTTCGAGTCGCGCTCTTCTTCGCGGGCGCCTTCCGTGCCGCGCCCTTCTTCGTCGCGGCCTTCTTCGGGGTGGAGGCGCGCCGGGATGACTTCTTCGCAGCACTGGACTTGCGTTTCTTCGTCGCCATGGGTGACTCCTCCTGGGCGGCGCGCATCGTAGCGCTCTCCCGGTGCGGGTCGGCAGTCCCCTGCGTGCAGGTGCTTTCGAGCCCCCGGATTGACGCCTGGGCTGTCGGGTGACGGAAGAGGGCCCGCACCTGGCTCCGTGGAGGTGGCCTGACGAGGGGGCTTGCAGTCGCCTGCCCGCCTGCTGTTCCACCGCGAGGTCGTCCAGCACCCGGCCTCATTTGCGGGCCCCGAGTTCAAGGCCTTGGCCTCTGGGTCAGGGGTAGGATTGACTCACCCGCTCCGCCGTCCCCTTGATACCCTGGAACCCTGGCGGACAAACTGTTAGCAGGCCGAGCGTCGGCTCCCCTGACTGCTACCGGGGATATCGCGGTAGCAAGAGGGCCCCGCCAGATGTTCACATGCCACCGCGCGCTGCGAGCAGGGCCGCACCGCGCTGAATCTCGTGACACCCGCCCGAGCCCCAGAAGGACTTCCGCCTCTGAATGAATGACTCGCTAGAGACCCTCCTCGCCGACGGAATCATCGAGGCCGTCATCGGCCAGTTGAAGACCGGTAAGGAAGCGGAGGTGTGGCTGGTCCAGCACGCCGGGCAGGTGGTCGCAGCCAAGTTGTACAAGCAGCGCCACGAGCGGAACTTCCGCAACAACGTGGGCTATCGGGAAGGGCGCGAGGTGCGCAACTCCCGGACGCGTCGCGCCATGGAGAAGGGCAGCCGCTTCGGGCAAGCCGCCTCCGAGGAGGCATGGAAGAGCGCCGAGGCCGACTCGCTCTACAAGTTGCACGGCCAGGGCGTGCGCGTGCCGACGCCGGTGATGTTCTACGAGGGCATCCTGCTGATGGAGCTGGTGCTCGACGCACAGGGCCAACCCGCGCCCCGGCTGGTGGAGGCGCCCCCGGCGACGCCCGACGAAGCGCAGGCGCTGTACGTGGACCTGCGGGCGCAGGTGGTCAGCATGTTGTGCGCCGACCTCATCCACGGAGACCTGTCTCCCTACAACATCCTGATGGGCTACGCGGGGCCCACCATCATCGACTTTCCGCAGACCATCGCCGCCGCGCGCAACAACCGCGCGGAGTTCTACTTCCGGCGCGACCTGGACAACGTGCGCGAGTTCCTCGCGGGCATCGCGCCC
The DNA here is from genome assembly GCF_013372595.1 of Myxococcus sp. AM011. Taxonomy (NCBI): domain Bacteria; kingdom Pseudomonadati; phylum Myxococcota; class Myxococcia; order Myxococcales; family Myxococcaceae; genus Myxococcus; species Myxococcus sp. AM011. The sequence goes on along the minus strand of NZ_JABXEM010000012.1, from coordinate 38,265 downwards.
TGGCTGCACGGCGCCTCGGGTGACACGGGGGAGATCTGGGCGGCGTACAACAAGCGGGAGCTGACGCCGGACTTCGTCCCGTCCGGGACCTTCCGCGACTCGAAGCGTCGCGCGGGTGCCGGACGTCCGGACGCGCGCATGGAGGGCGGCAACCGACGTCGCGACTTCCAGCCGGAACCGGTGGAAGTGCTGCCCGAGCCACCCAAGGCTCCCATGACGCCCGAGGAGGCCGAAGAGGCCGAGTTGCGCGAACTGGAGGCCCTGGTGCTTCGCCAGGGAGGTGGCGAGCGGAGCAGGCCTCCAGCGTCGCCACCGCAGCGAGGGGGACGTCGCGGACCGGGTCGTTCTCCGCCGCGCTCCGGCAACAGCCGCCCTGGTGCACCGGCCTCCGCGCCGCGGAGTGGTGGTGGTGCGGGTGCCGCTCGCCCGCCTCAGGGAGGAGCTCAGGCGGGTGGACCTCGCACGGGTCCGGCTGAGCAGCGCAACGGAAGCCCGCGTTCGACCCAGGTCGAGCAACGTGGTGGACCGCGTTCGCCTCAGGTCGAGCAGCGTGGAGGTCCTCGTGCGCCGCAGGTCGAGCAGCGTGGAAGTCCTCGTGCGCCGCAGGTCGAGCAGCGTGGTGGACCTCGCTCGCCCCCGGTCGAGCAGCGTGGTGGACCTCGCTCGCTCCCAGTCGAGCAGCGTGGGGGTCCTCGCTCGCCGCAGGTCGAGCAGCGTGGGGGTCCTCGTTCGCCCCCGGTCGAGCAGCGCGGTGGACCTCGCTCGCCCCCAGTCGAGCAGCGTGGAGGTCCTCGTTCGCCACAGGTCGAGCAGCGTGGTGGACCTCGCTCGCCCCCAGTCGAGCAGCGTGCCTCGGGTGATTCGCCCAATGGGAGCCCCCGGGCCGCGCAGGGCGAGCCTCGTAACGGCGTGACGGGTCGTGCCACGGAAGACTCTCGCGGCGGATACCCACGTGCCGCGGATGATTCGCGCAATGGCAGCCCGCGTGCCCAGGAGGACGAGCAGAGCACCCGTGGCGGTCAGCGCAACGGGGACGCGTCTCGCAACAGCCGTCCTCGCATCTCGGATGATTCGCGTCATGGCGGTCCGCGTGCGACTGGCGGTGAGCAGCGCAACGGTGGTTCGCACCTCGCGGAGGAGTCACGCGGCAACGGCCCGCGCGCTTCGGATGAATCGCGCAACGGCAATCCACGCACCCGGGGTGGCGAGCAGCGCAATGGCAGCCCGCGCTTCTCGGACGATTCACGCAACGGCGCTCCAAGCGGCTATCCCGCCGACGCCGCTCCGTCGACCTCGGGTCCGCAGCACAACAAGACGGCTCGCGGCGCATCGCGTGAACCGTCCGGTGAGGACTCCTCGCGCCCTGTCGCGGGAGAGCAGCGCCGAGGCAATCCGCGCAATGGAGGACCTCGCGGCGCCCAGGGTGACTCACGCAACGGCCCTCGCTCCTCGCAGGGTGACTCGCGCAACGGCGCTCCTCGTCCTCCGTATGAGCAGCCCTCCGCGCCAAACGGGCGTCATGGCAACGAGGTCCGGGCTGGTGGCGAAAGTCCCTTCCCGGGCAACGAGAAGCGCGGTGGCAACCGCAGGGGCTCCCAGCCCCTCGTGGAGACCCGCTCCGAAAACAACGCGCCTGACGCCAGCCCCGGTGGCAACACGCCGCGCGAGCCTCGGCAGAACGGCCCCCGTCAGCAGCGCGCCCCTCAGTCTCGGGGAGGCAGCCCCCGTGGGCCTCGCGGGGGTCCCCAGGTGAGCTACGTCGCCCGCTCCAACAACCCCTCGGACTCGGGCCCGACCGAAACGGGCTCCTGAGCGCCCGTCGGCACCCAGGCCCGGTGAGCAATCCATCTCACCGGGCCCTCGCGGACACCGACGGCGGGCCCCGGCTCACCCCACGCGAACGACGACCTTCCCGAAGTGCGCGCCGCTCTTGAGGTGATGGAACGCCGCCACCGCCTCGTCGAAGGCGAAGACGCGGTCCACCACGGGCCGCACCGTGTGCTGCGAGAAGGCGCGCAGCAGCGCCTCGAAGCCCTGGCGATGCCCCACCAGGATTCCCTGCACCCGCAGGTTCTGCATCAGGATGGACGTCAGCGGCACCGCGCCCGCGACGCCGCTCAGCACGCCGATGACGGACACCGTGCCTCCGGGCCGCACCGCGCGCAGTGACTTCTCGAACGTCCCCGCTCCGCCCACCTCCACCACGTGGTCCACGCCCACGTTCCCCGTGAGCGCCCGCGCCGCCTTGTCCCAGTCCGGTGCCTTCACGTAGTTGATGACGTCGTGCGCACCCATCGCCCGCGCCCGCTCCAGCTTGTCGTCGCGACTGGAGGTGATGATGACGCGCGCGCCCATCAACTTCGCGATCTGCAACGCGAAGATGGAGACCCCACCCGTCCCCTGGAGCAGCACCACGTCCCCTGCCTTAAACGCGCCGTAGGTCACCAGCGCGCTCCAGGCCGTGAGCGCCGCGCACGGCAGCGTGGCCGCCTCCTCATCCGACAGATACGCGGGCGTCGGCACCACGCCGTCCTCGTGCAACACCATCGTGTCGGCCAGCGCTCCATCCAGCGGGCCTCCCAGCGTGTTCTGCTGCGCCGTGCGCGTCGGCTCTCCCGAGGGCCACGCCTGCGAGAAGAGGCCCACGACCCGGTCCCCCGGCTTCACGCGCGTGACACCCTGCCCCACCGCGTCCACCACACCCGCGCCGTCGGAGTTGGGAATCAGCGGCAGCTTCTGCCTCGGGTTGTAGCGCCCCTCCACCATCATCAGGTCGCGGTAGTTGAGGCTCGTCGCCTTCACCCTCACCCGCACCTGGAACGGGCCCGGCGTGGGGTCCGGCCGCTCACCCAGCACCAGCTTGTCCAACCCGAATCCGTCTCGAATCTCGTAGGCCCGCATGGGTCGGGTTCTACCGCGCCCACGCCCCAGGGTGGGAGTCGCGCTCGCACGCGGAGGACGCCTACACTCCCCGCCTCACCGTGCACGCCCTCCTCCTCACCTGCGCACTGCTGGCCTCCGCGCCCGGCCCCCGCTTCCCCCAGGGCACCGCGCGGATGGAGGTCGGCCCCGCACCGCATGGGCTCCCCGACTGGAGCGTCCAGCGCTGCGCGGAGTGCCACGCGCCCCAGGTCGACGCCTGGAAGCGCAGCGGCCACGCCACCGCGCGCACGGACGATGTCTTCCAGGTCGCCATCACCGAGGACCGCCCGGCCTGGTGCGTCCAATGTCACGCCCCCCTCGCACGCAACCTGGAGCGAGGCGCGCTCCCCTCCGACAGTCCGCCCGAGGAACACGGCGTCACCTGCGCGGGCTGCCACGCGCCCCTCGGCGACGCGAAGGCCACTCCCGCGATGCCCTGCGCGGGCTGCCACCAGTTCGGCTTCCCGGTGCTCCAGGGCGACGGCCAGCGCGTCCGGCTTTCCGATACCCAATCGCAACAGGACACCGTGGGCGAATGGAGCCGGTGGCAGAAGCAGACGGGCGACACGCGCCACTGCGCGAGCTGTCACATGCCGCGCGGCGACCATGGACTGGGAGGCACCCGTCGCACCGAGTCTCTCAAGGCCGCGCTCGTCGTGGAGGCCGTGGACGGCGCGCTCCTGCTCTCCACGCGCGACGTGGGCCACGCCTTCCCCTCCGGTGACGTCATGCGCTGGGTCAGCGTGGAGGTCTCCGACCATCCCCTCTTCGAGTCCTCGCGCACCGTGGCCACGCTGGGCCGCCGCCTGGAAACGCGCCCCTGGCCTCCCGAGACACTGCCTCACCTGGGCGCCGTCGAGGACACGCGGCTGCTTCCGGGCTCGCCTCGCCGCGTCCGACTGCCCGCTGGCGCGCGCTATGCCCGCGTCGTCTACCACCTGGTGTCCCGAGAGCAGGAAGACTCGGGGCTCTATCCCCCGGGCCTCTCACGGCTGGTGCTGTGGGCCGCGCCCCTTCCGTCACCCCGCGAATCCCTGGAGCGCAAGCCATGATTCTCCTGTCGCTCATCCTCGCCGCCGCGCCGCCCATCCTCCTGGAGCCCGACGCGGGCACCGCCCACCGCCTGCATCCCCGCCGCGTGACGGCGTCCTCCTTCCTGGAGAACGGCTGGAACAAGCACGCCCAGAACTATCTCCCCCTCTATGTCGCCGACGATGACCCGGCCACCGCCTGGGTGGAGGGCGCCAAGGGAACCGGCGTGGGCGAGGCGATTGAGTGGTGGGGCCCGGAGCTGACGCGCGCGAAGTCCTTCCGCGTCTTCCTGCGCAACGGCTACCAGAAGACGGACAAGCTCTACCGGGCCAACGCCCGGCCCAAGGCCGTGAAGCTGGAGCCGCTCGTCCAGGGAGAGACGGGGCCGCGGACGACGGGCACCGCGGTGGAGGTGGAGCTGAAGGACGTGCTCGGCTGGCAGGAAGTCCCGCTGCCCGTGCCCGGCAAGGTCCAGGGCGTACGGCTCACCCTCGTGTCCACCTATCCCGGCACGTCATACGACGACACCTGCCTGAGCGACCTGCGCGTGTACGTGGAGGGCGAGGACCCCTACAAGGCGGAGCTGGAGACGGCCGCCTTCGAGCAGGTGCGCTCCTACGCGTACGAGCGGAAGATGGCCGCCGCGCGCAACGACACGCAAGCGAAGCTGGAGTGGGCACCTCGCTACAAGACCGAGGACCTCCTCATCCAGAAGAACAACGACAAGCAGCAAACGGCCCTGTACCAGACGGAGCGCACCCCCACGAAGTGGCTGGCCCTGGTGCCGGCGAAGGACTCCTACAAGGCGGAGCTGGCCCGCGCGAAGGCGGTGGCGGAGCTGTTCGACCGAGCCAACCTGAACCGGGACGGCGACAAGTCCGAGGCCCGCGCGAAATGGGCTCGGGTGAGGTCCGCGCTGCTTCGCCCGCAGAAGGCCGCCGCCAGTTCGGCGCTGTCCTCCATGGAGGACCCGGGGCTCATGCGCGTCGCGGGCCTGCTGCACCTGGCGGACGCGTCCTTCTTCGAGGCCGACGCCACCCAGGCCCAGATGCGCGCGAAGATCGCCAGCACCCGCAAGGCGGAGGCCCGCGCGCTCTCCTCCTGCATCAATCAATGCGAGGCGGACCGCAAGGGCAGGACGCTCACCGAGTCCGAGGAGATCTGCGACTGCGCTGACCAGTGCATGGGCTGCATGGATGACCGGGAGACCTCATTGAGCACCCGGAGCCAGCAGCTCAAGCACCAGCTCACCGGCGGCGAGTTCGTCCAGGGAACGCTCGCCCAGCCCACCGCGTTCCTGCGCGGGCTCAGCGAGGAGAACGGCGCCCGCGAGTCGTGGATCAACTTCCGCCAGACGCTCGTCACCTACTCGGGCGAGAAGGCCGACACGGTGCTCGTCTTCGGAAACAAGGACGCGGAGGACGGCGGAGAGCCCGTCTACGTGCACGTGCTCGACTGGAGCGAGGCCGGGGGCAAGGCGAAGTTGACCTCCATCACCACCTTCATCGTCGGGCTCGAGTCGGTGCGCGTGCTGCGCTACCGGCCCGTCACCAGCGCCTGAGCCTCCAGTCGCGCCACGGCCTGGCGGGGGGTGAGGATGACGAAGGGCAGCTCCCGCCGGTCCGCCATCGACAACACGCGTTTGTCCTTGCTCACCAGCCACGCGGCCCCGGCCCGGGCGGCCAGGAGGAGGAACTTCTGGTCGTCCCGGTCCTTGCACCGAGGCAGCTCCAGCGCGGCCCCGGACGCATCCGGCGGGAGCACCTTCACGCTCGCCCGATAGCGTTCGAGGGCCGTGCTCCGGCCCTCCATGTTCCTCCCCGGCAGGAAGTGGCGCGATGCCAGCACGAAGCCCAGCTCCGCCAGCGTCGCATCCTCCGCCCAGGCCACCAGTGTGCCCGCCCCCAGAGCAGTCTGGAGCACACGCAGCGCGGGGTCCTCGAAGACGTACAGGTCCAGGACGACGTTGGTGTCGAGCACCACGGGAAGCGGAGGAGCCAATGGGGACATTCAGGTTCCAGGAGGCCGAGGTATGCTCGTCCGGCACTGAGTGAGGGGTGATGGAACTACAGCTTTTGAAGTGTCCTGGCTGCGGCGCGAAGCTCCCGCCCCCGTCCTCGCCGAATGGCATCCTCACGTGTGACTACTGCGGCGCCATGGTATCCGCGAAGGGCGCGGCCATCTGGCCCAAGCCCGCTCGCCCCGCCGACGACCCGCCGTTCGCTCCGGACCGGCCTCGCGTCACCGTGGCGAACACGCGCTACGTGCTGCTCGGCCGTCTGGGCCGGGGTGACGGCAGTGACGTGTTCCTCGCGCGCCGCGACTCGCGCATCACCGAGCTGGTGGTGCTCAAGGTGGCCCGTGCCCTCGTCGACAAGGACTTGCTCGCCCACGAGTACGAGGTGCTGGAGGACCTGCAGCGCACCAAGGCCCAGGGCGCCGAGTACTTCACCCGCCTGCTCCCCCAGCCCGTGGCGCGGGGCACCGCGAAGGACCCGGAGGGCGTCGCCCGCGCTGCGCTGGTGTACCGCTGGACGAGCGGCTTCCAGCACACCCTCGCCGACGTGCGCGAGGTGTACCCCGACGGTGTCGACCCGCGCGCCGCGGTGTGGATGTGGAAGCGCGCGCTGGAGCTGTTGGGCTTCGTGCATCGCGCGGGCTACGTCCACGGCGCGGTGCTGCCGCCCCACTTGCTCGTCCACCCTCGGGACCACGGGTTGATGCTGATCGGCTGGTCCAGCGCCGGGAAGATTCGAAATCTCATGCCCCTTGTCGCCACCAGCGCGTCGCATCGGGACTTCTATTTCGATGCGATGTGGGACGGAGGAGGCGTGCCCACTCCGGCATCGGACGTGGCGATGTGCGCGCGCTCCATCGCCTGGGTGCTCGGTGGAGACCCGGCGACGGGCTCGGTGCCGTCGCACGTGCCGGCGCCCCTGGCGGAGCTGCTGCGCGCACAGCACACGAGTTCGGGGGGGAGCGGCCTGGAAGTCGATGCGTGGAGCGTGAAGGAGCTGGTGTCCACCGCCGCGCAAGAGGCCTTCGGTCCGCCGAGTTACGTTCCCTTCACCCTGCCTGGGTGGCGTTGAGCGCGGCCTGTCCGCGCGTGGAAGGAGAGTCGAGCCATGGGTTACGGGAGCTACAGCCACGCGGCACACGCGGCCTTCACCCGGGCGCGTGAGGAAGTCCCCCTCCAGCGCGTCTTCAAGCAGGAGCGCTGTCATCCACTGATGGACCCGCACGGCGTGAAGTGGCGGGAGAGTCGCGACAGCGAAGCGCATTCCAAGTCGCTGGGCATCGTCTTCGCCCTCGACGTCACGGGCTCCATGGGCTCCATCCCGGAGCTGCTCGCCCGTCGCCGGCTGCCCGACTTCATGAAGTCGCTGATGGACGTGGGCATCCCCGACCCGCAGGTCCTCTTCATGGCGGTGGGCGACGCGAACAGCGACCACGCTCCGCTCCAGGTGGGCCAGTTCGAGTCCTCCGAGCGGCAGATGGACCAGTGGCTGACTTCCAGCTACCTGGAAGGCGGTGGCGGCACGCCCGGCACCGAGTCCTACGAGCTGGGCATGTACTTCGCCGCGCGCCACACGGACCTGGACTGCTGGCGCAAGCGCAAGCACCGGGGCTACTTCTTCATGACGGGCGACGAGCGCCCCTATGGGTACGTCTCCCGCAAGCAGGTGGCGTCCCTCATCGGCGACACGCTGGACGAGGACCTGCCCGTGCGACAGGTGGTGGAGGAGCTCCAGGTCGGCTTCGAGCCGTTCTTCCTCATCCCCGACATGGCCCGACGCCGCAACTGCGAGCGCGACTGGCGCGAGCTGCTCGGGGACCGCGTCATCTGCATGGAGGACCCCAGCGACACGGTGGATGTCGCGTCCAGCCTCGTGGGCCTGTGCGAGGGCGCCATCTCCGACCTGGATGCGCTGGCCCGCCATCTGGAGAAGGGGGGGCTGGAGCGCGCCCGACGCGGCGCCGTCATCCGCGCACTCACGTCCTTCGCGGCGACGCTGGGGAGAGACGGCACGCCGCAGCCCCGGCTGGAGGATGAGCAGTTGCCGACGAATGACTACAACTCCGGCCATCGGCGCATCCCCGGCCCCCGGCGAAGCCCTCTCGACGAGCGATGAAGGCGCCCCGCGCGGCCCACGTCGTCGTCGACCTCGGCTTCGGCGACGCGGGCAAGGGCACGCTCACGGACTGGCTGGTGCGACGGCACGACGCGCGCCTCGTCGTGCGCTTCAACGGAGGCGCCCAGGCGGGCCACAACGTCGTCACCGATGAGGGCCGACACCACACCTTCTCGCAGCTCGGCGCGGGCACCTTCGTCCCTGGCGTCGCCACGCACCTGGCGCACTCCACCGTCTTCCATCCGCTGGCCCTTCACGTGGAAGCCCAGTACCTCGCTGATAGCGGCGTGCCAGACGGCCTGTCGCGTGTGACGGTGAGCGAGCGGGCCCGGGTCATCACCCCGTTCCACCAAGCGGTTGGCCGGCTGCGCGAGCTGAGCCGGGGCGCGAATCGACATGGCACCTGCGGCGTGGGCGTGGGCGAGACGGTGCGCGATGCGCTCGCGCATCCAGAGGCCACCGTCCTCGCTGGAGACATGTGTCAGCCGGCGGTCCTGTTGAGAAAGGCTCGCGCCGCGCAGGAGCGACTCCGCGCGGAGGTTGCCGACTGGCGGCATTCCGCACTGGGCCATCCCGACGCCATGCAGGAACTGGCGTTGCTGGAGGACTCCGATATCCCGTCGCGCTGGGTGGAGGCCGTGCGCGTCATCCATCCCGAGCAGCGCGTGGTGGGCGACGACTGGCTCGGTGCACGACTGCGTGAGGGCCACACTGTCTTCGAGGGCGCTCAGGGCGTCCTCCTGGATGAGTGGCGCGGCTTCCACCCCCACACCACCTGGAGCACCTGCACCTTCGAGCCGGCCCTGACGCTGCTGCGCGAGCAGGGCTTCGACGGAGATGTGCATCGCCTCGGCGTGCTCCGCGCCTACGCCACGCGCCACGGCGAGGGCCCCTTCCCCACCGAGGAGCCGTCGCTCGCGCCCGCCGTGCCCGAACCTCACAACACCGCCGAAGGCTGGCAGGGCGGCTTCCGTGTGGGCGCGTTCGATGCGGTCCTCGGACGCTATGCGCTCCAGGTCTGCGGCGGCGTGGACTCGCTCGCCGTGACGCATGTGGACAGGCTCACCCCGCACTGGTCCGTGTGCTCCGCGTACCACGCTCCTCCGGGCACCCCAGAGGACGAGGCGCTCGTGCTGCGCGACGAGGCCGGACGCGTCACCGCGCTGCGTCCCGGCGCGGCCCAGGACCTCGCCTGGCAGGCACGCCTCGCCAGGGCGCTCGCCCGCTGTGCTCCCGAGCGGACGACGTTGTCACTCGGAGACACCTCCGACACACGGACACAGCGCTTCGTCACCTGGGTGGAGGCGAACCTGGGGGTGCGCGTCTCGGTGACGTCCCACGGCCCCAGGGCCCGGGACAAGCGCCCCAGGGGCTGACGAGGGCGCGCCGTCCGGGCTAGCTTCGGGGCGCCGCGAGACACCTTCGCGGAGTCTCCACCGAGGGGGTCGAGCAACCATGGGTTACGGGAGTTACAGCCACAAGGCACATGAGGCGATGACGCGGGCTCGCAGCGAGCTTCCGCCTCAGGAAGTCTTCAAGCAGCGCGCCTGCCATCCCCAGATGGACCCCCTGGGGGTGAAGTTCCGCGAGAGCCGCGACAGCGAGGCGCATCCGAACTCGCTCGCCGTCGTCATGGCGCTCGACGTGACGGGCTCCATGGGCAACATCCCCGAAATCCTCGCGCGCCAGACGTTCCCCTCCTTCATGAAGGACCTCATGGAGGCCGGCATCCCCGACCCGCAGGTGCTCTTCATGGCCGTGGGTGACGCGTTCTTCGACCGCGCCCCGCTCCAGGTCGGACAGTTCGAGTCCTCCGAGAACCAACTGGACCAGTGGCTCACCTGGATGTTCCTGGAGCGCGGCGGTGGCTCGAACCCCGGCGAGTCGTACGAGCTGGGCATGTACTTCGCCGCCGAGCACACCTCGATGGACTGCTTCGAGAAGCGCAAGAAGAAGGGCTACTTCTTCATGACGGGCGACGAGCCCGCCCTGGAGAACGTGTCCAGGTCCCAGGTGGTGAACATCATCGGAGACAGCCTCGACAGGGACATGCCCATCCACCAGGCCGTCGAGCGGCTGGAGCGGACGTTCCACCCGTTCTTCCTCATCCCGGACCAGCGGCGTCGCGGCTACTGCGAGGACTTCTGGCGCATCGTCATGGGCGACCGGGTCATCTGCATGGACGACCCGGTGGACACCTGTGACGTGGCCGCCGCGCTGGTGGCGCTCACCGAGCGCGCCGTCCCCCACCTCGACGCCGTCGCCAGGCGGCTGCGCGACTCCGGCAAGTCTCCCGAGCGGGTGAAGGGCATCCTCCGGGCCCTGGAGCCCTGGGCCCAGAAGCTGCGGGCCACCTAGTAGATTGACCGTGTCGGCCTAGGCTCTTTCCCACGGGGCCTCGCGCCGTGATACCCCGAAGCCGTGAGTGAATCCTTCGACCGGCTCGGACTGTCCAAAGCCACCCTCGGCGCCCTGCGCCGGGTGCGCTTCACACAGCCCACTCCCATCCAATCCCAGGCGATTCCCCCGGCCCTCTCGGGCAAGGACATCATCGGCTGCGCGGCCACCGGCACCGGCAAGACGGCCGCCTATGTGCTGCCCCTCGTGGAGCGCTTCCACAGCAAGAAGGGCACGCTCGGCCTGGTGCTCGCGCCCACCCGTGAGCTCATCCAGCAGATCTCCGAGCCCGTGCAGGTCTTCGCCGAGGCCCGTGGCCTGACGCACGCCGTGGTCATCGGCGGCGAGGACATGGGCGCCCAGGTGGAGGCGCTCAAGGCCCAGCCCACCTTCGTGCTCGCCACGCCCGGCCGGCTGGTGGACCTGCTGGAGAACGGGATGGTGGACTTCGGCAAGCTGGAGGCCCTCGTCCTCGACGAGGCGGACCGGATGCTCGACATGGGCTTCCTCCCGCAGCTCGAGCGCATCTTCGAGGCGCTGCCCCGCCGTCGGCAGACGCTGCTGTTCTCCGCGACGCTGGGGCCGGACGTCACTCGCTTCGCTCGCGAGATGCTGTACCGGCCGGTGCGCGTGGAGGTGACTCGCAGCGGCACTCCCGCCGAGCGCGCCGAGCAGCGGCTCTACGTCGTCAAGCCGGAGGAGAAGTCCGCGCTGCTGCTGACGCTGCTGGCGGAGGACGAGGCCACCGCGCTCGTCTTCACCAAGACGAAGGAGCGGGCGGACAAGGTGCTGCGCACCCTCCAGCGCGCGGGCCACAAGAGCGCGGTGCTGCACGCGGACCGGACGCAGAACCAGCGTCGCCAGGCGATGGAGGGCTTCCGCAAGGGGACGTACCGCTGCCTCGTCGCCACCGACATCGCCGCGCGCGGCCTGGACGTGGAGGACGTGGGACAGGTCATCAACTACGACCTGCCCCACTCCCCCGAGGACTACGTACACCGCATCGGCCGCACCGCGCGCGCGCAGGCCAGCGGCGTGGCCTCCACCTTCGCCACGTCCAAGGACAAGGCCGTCGTCGCGCAAATCGAGCGCATCATGCGCGGGCAGATTCCCCGCGTGGAGGTGCCTCGCGACTCCCCTGTGTTCCGGGAGGCGTGGAACCAGTTCGTCGCCTCGCAGAAGGACCCGGGCCCGCCTCAGCAGGACTCGGAGGCGCCGCCCCAGCGCGAGCAGCGACAGCCCGCGGGACGCCACGCGCGGACGCATCGCAAGCAGCGCTGACCGCGGACCAGAGCGCCCGGGACGACTCGCCCGGACGCATCGCAAGCAGCGCTGACCGGGGCCACGAGGTCCCGGGACGACTCGCGCCCTCAGGGTGACGCGGGGCGCTCCCGGGCCAGCTCCGCACGGAAGAAGGCGCTGCCCTTCGCGAGCTGCTCCATGTAGCCGCGCACGTCCTCGCGCGCCTCGTCGGACAGCTTCGCGAAGGGAATCACATGCACGTCCGGCACGTAGCGGAACGTCAGATTGATGCGCCGCGTGCGGAAGTCCGGCAGCTTCGGCGCCAGGTCATGCCCGTCGCGCGTGTCCACGCGCTGCACCCGGTGGAACGTCTCCTCCTTCCACCGCGTCCCGCCGAACAACTCCAGCGAGCCGTCATCCAGCCACTGCTCCAGCACCACCGCGTCGCGCTCGCCGGGCCGTGAGGACGTGACGAACTGGATGAGCGCCCGCTCGCCGAAGGACAGCGAGGCCACCGGCCCCGGCTCGAAGTCCTTGTGCTCACCCACTCGCGCCGTGTCCACCCAGCGGTCCTCTTCCAGCCGGCTGCCGTAGAAGTTCACCAGACAGGTGTTGAGGTGCCAGCCCTTGGGCATGTCCGGGCCCCGGAACATGCGCCGCGCCAGCTCCTCGACTTTGTCCACCTGCCGCTGGAGCACCGCCGGGAAGGGCTCCGCCTTCACGCACCGGTTCAAGAGGCCCTTCGGAGGGCGGTAGTAGTCCAGGCACGCGAACTGCCAGTTGCCCAGCCAGTACACCGGTCGCAACAGGCGCCGCTGCTGCTGCCCCGGCGGAGGTGGGAAGTGCTTGGAGTAGCGCTCCTCCCAGAGCGGGTGGAGGGCCCCGAGCCAGCTCAGGATGTCCGTCCGGTCCACGGCGGACAGGAAGCTCGCGTTGTAGTGGTGACCCGGAGTGCGCTGGCGGGCCTTGTGGGCCAGCGAGGGGCCACGGCGGGGGGGAAGGGCCATGGGCGGCCCCGTGCTACCACACCCGCTCGGGTCCGCAGCGCCTGTTGCGCAATCCGGACAACCCGGGTGTTGGTAGGGAGGCCGGAAATTCAGAAACCACCATGTCCGAAGACCGCCTCCACTCGCTGTACCGCACCTATGGGCCCGCCCTGTATGCCCGCTGCCGGCAGATTCTGGGCGACGACGCCGCGGCGGCGGACGCGGCCCAGGAGACCTTCCTTCGCCTGCATCGCCAGTTGGACCGCGCCCCCGACGCCCACCATGCCCTCGCATGGATATACCGCGTGGCCACCAACTACTGCCTCAACCAGGCCCGCGACAGGCGCCGCCGCGCCGTGCCCGTCGGGGACCTGCCCGACACCCCGGGCGTCGACGCCGAGCGCCTGTTGGAGAGCCGGGACCTCGCTCGCCGCCTCATCTCCACCGCTCCCCCCAAGGTGGCCGAGGTCGCCTGGCTGCACCTCGCCGATGGGATGACCCAGGACGAGGTGGCCCAGGTGCTCGGCATCTCCCGTCGCACCGTCGTCAACCGGCTCGCAGACTTCCACCGGCACGCGCACGCGCTCGCCGGGAGGCCCCCCTCATGATGAACGCCGCCCCCTCCCATGTCTCCAGCCTCAAGCTGGACGCCCTCGCGATGGATGCGCTCTCCCCCCAGGAGCGCGATGCCACCCAGTCCCACCTGGACGCCTGTCTCACCTGTCGCACCCGCGCGGAGGAGCTGGCGTCGCACCGCCGGCACTTCACGGCGTACGTACTTCCCCGCGCCGACCGGCTCCCGACACGCGTCTCCCCTTGGGGACCTCGCTGGCGGTGGTGGGCCCCCGCCCTCGCCCTGTCCTCGGCCGTGGTGCTGCTGCTCGTGCTCGTCGCCGTGCCCAGGCCGCCCGAGGAGCCCCAGTACGCGCTCAAGGGAGGCGCGGCGCTGCAGCTCTTCGCGCACCGGGGCGAGCGCACCTGGAAGGTGGAGGAAGGCGAGGCGCTGGCTCCTGGCGACCAGGTGCGCTTCGTCGTCGAGGGCCTGGGACTGCCCTACGTGCTCGTGGTGTCGGTGGATGGGGCAGGACAGGTAAGCACCTACTTTCCCTTTGGCGGCACCGAGAGCGGCCTCTTGCCCTCGCGCGGGTTGCCGCTGGAGATTCCGGGGAGCGTGGTGCTCGACAACGCACCGGGCCCCGAGCGAGTGTTTGCCCTGTTCTCTCGCAAGCCCTTGTCGTTCGAGTCCGTGGCTCCCGCCCTGCGTGAGCTGTCAGCCGGGGGGGCCGACGTCATCCGGGACCGCGCGCGGTTGCCGGTTCCCGCGGGGGCGCAGGCCTCCTTCCTCTTCGAGAAGACCCAGCCGTGATGACCTCCATCCGCTGCCTCCTCCTCGCCCTCCTTGTCTGCGCCACTTCGTCCGCCGAGGCGGGGACCCGGCGAATCGCGGTGCTGGTGGGTCACAACGTTGGCAGCGGTGAGCGACCTCCTCTGCGGTACGCCGAGGCCGACGCCGTCAAGCTCGCCGGAGTGCTCTCCGAGCTGGGGGACGTGCCCGATTCGGACCTCATCGTCCTGCAGGGCCAGGACCTGACCACGGTGCGCGCCGCGCTGGACGCCGCGGCGAAGAAGGTGGACTCGCTGCGCGTCCTGCCGGACACGCGGGTGGTGTTGCTCTTCTATTTCTCCGGGCACTCGGATGGCGTGGCCCTGGAGCTGGGCACGGAGCGTCTGCTGTACGCGGACCTGAGGCGGTGGCTGGACGCGACGCAGGCGGATGTGCGGCTCGCCATCGTCGACAGTTGCCGCAGCGGCGCGCTGTTGCGCTTCAAGGGAGGACGTCCGGGCCCCTCGTTCGAGCTGCGCTTGACGGACGAAGTGCACAGCACCGGCCATGCGCTGCTCACCTCCAGCGCGGAGGACGAGCTGGCGCTGGAGTCTCGCGAGGTGGGCGGCTCGCTCTTCACGCACCATCTGGTGTCTGGATTGCGCGGGGCGGCGGATGCCTCGGGCGATGGACTGGTGACGCTGGCGGAGGCGTATCAGTACGCGTATGCGCATACCGTCTCCGCCACGGCGGACGTGCTGACGGGCGCGCAGCATCCCGCGTATGACTACCGGCTGACGGGCAAGGGCGAGCTCATCCTCACGCAGCTTCCCAGCCCGGGCACGGCGCTGGAGCTGCCCAACGACTTCGAGCGCGCGTTGCTGCTGCGGCCCGGCCGGGGACAGGTGCTCGCGGAGTTGGGGCCAGGCGCGGTGCCTCGGCTCGCGGTGCCTCCCGGGGACTACGAGCTGCGGGCGTGGCGCGCGGGCAAGCAGCACCAGGGCACCTTGCGGACGGCGGCGGGACAGGTTCGGAAGGTGCGGTGGGAGGACCTGCAGCCAGTGGCACCCGCGTCCAGCGTGGGTGGCACGAAGGGGGGCGAGGAGCCCGCGTCCCGGACCGCCATGTCGGCCTCGCCCGAGGAGTGGAACTGGCCTGAGTCATCGTCGGGAGCGTCGGCGAAACCCACGCAGACTCCGGGGGCGCGGTCGGACAAGAAGGTGCCGCCAGAGGAGCCTCGGCCCTGGGAGACGGCCGCGCTGCGTCGGGCCCTGGAGGAGGAGGCGGCGATGGCCGTGGTGGCGCCCGCTTCGTCTCCGGAGCCAGCCGTGACGCTCGCCGCCGAGCAGCCGGTGCTGGAGAAGGCCCTGCCGCTGCCGCCGCTGCCCATGCCTCGCCCGCTGGCCCCTTCTGGCCTCCGTGAGGTGAGCCTTTCCGTGGGCGTGCGCAACTCGGCGCTCGAGCTGGGTGGAGCCTTGCTGGCGTTCCGGCTGGAGACCGCCAGGGCCGAGGTGAGTGGAATGACGCTCTCTCTCCAGATGGGCCAGGGCCCGCAGGAAGAGAACCGCGAGTTCATCACCGGGTTCGGCGTGGGCTACGCGTGGCGGAAGCGCTCTCGCATCATGGAGTTCGCCGGGGGTGCCGAGGCGAGCTTGCAGCTCATCGTGCAGTCTCAGTCCGGCAAGACGGGGTGGACCGTGGGGCCCGCTGTCGCGCCCATGGCGTCCGTCTCCATGTACCTCATGCCGGAGCTGGCGATGAGCCTCGGAGCGCGACTGCCCCTGGCCGTCTTGCGCGTAAACGACTTCTCCGAGGTGAGGTTCCTGCCGAGTGCGGAGCTGGGCGTGAAGACGCGCTTCTGACGAAGCGCCCGACGCTCAGCGTCCGTGGGAGATGCCCGCGGACGAACCCTCCGAGGCACCGTGCGGTGAGGCCACGGACGCGGGCTTCACCGTGGCCGCGGCGGACGGCGCCGACTCTGACACGGGCATGCTCGCGGACTGCGCCGACGCGGCGACAGGAACCGTGGTGTGCACCACCGGGTCGATCGCAGGCTTGCGAGCTTCAGCCACGGGAGCGGCGGCGGGCTTCACCGTCTCGGCAACAGGCGCAACAGCAGGCGTCACTGCCTCGGCAACAGGCGCAACAGCAGGCGTCACTGCCTCGGCGACAGGCGCAACAGCAGGCGTCACCGCCTCGGCGACAGGCGCGGCAACAGGCATCACCGCCTCGACGACAGGGGCAACAGCCGGCTTCACTGCCTCTGCGACGGGTGCACCGGTGGGCTTCACCGCCTCGGCGACAGGCGCGGCGCCCGCGGGCTTCACGACCTCGACCACCGGCGTGGGCTTCGCGCAGTTCGTCGCCAGCGCCGTCTCCACGGCGGGCGCGGCGCTGGTGGCGGCGGCCACCACGGGAGCCTGCGTCTCGGGCGGCAGTTGCCGGGGCGGCAGCACGAAGGGCGGCGGCACGGGGCAATTCGTGCACGGGCCCCTCAGCGGCACCGACAACCGCTGGCCGGCACGCAGGAAGTTGTTCTTCATGCGGTTCGCCTTGCGAATCATCGACACCGTCGACCCGTACTTCAGCGCGATGCCCCCCAGCGTGTCGCCAGAGCGCACGCGGTGCAGCATCACGTTGTGCTCGGGCTGCAACGACAGCAGCGGCTGCACGCGGCGCCCCAGCTCCTGCGCCCTCGGGTTGTGGAACCGCAGGTGGAAGTGGTCCCGATGCCGACGCGCGTGCCGGATGATGCCCACCGGGCTGAACAACGAGTCCAACCACGCCTTGTCCTCACCCACCGCCAGCGCATGCTCGTACAGGACCTTCTGCACGCGCTTGTCCACGAGGATGAGCTGGATGTCCGTCTTGGTGACGACCGCCCGGATGAACGCCCAGTTGAGCGGCACGTTGATGTACCGCTCGCGCTCGCGCTCCCGGATGGGGTCCACCGTCGGGTAGTAGAAGCCGACGTCCACGTCCCGGCCATTCTGGTGGCTCTTGTGAGGACGCTTGTAGCCACCCTCCTTGTTGCTGATGCCGTTGACGCGGATGGGCGGCGCCTCCGGGTACTTCGAGCGCACCTCGCGAATGGCCGTCACCAGGTAGTCGATGCTCTCCTGCGTGCCCCACGCAATCTCCGGCGAGACGACAATCCAGTCGTCACCCCGGGGGAACTGCACCGAGTTCACCAGCCGCCCGCTGTGCGCGAAGCCCACCGCCATCGAGCCGAGCGACGCGATGTCTTCCTTCCAGCGCCGCGTCAGGTCCTCATCGGAGATCTCCGCCGAATACACCGGCCCGGTGGGCACCTCGCCCCCCACCGTCGGCGTCTCGCCCTCGCCGTCGTCGCCCTCACCCTCGCCGGCTTCCGCCGCCTCGTCCTCCAGGTCCTCCGCCGACAGCGCGCAGCTCTCGTCGGAGGCCTGGGCCACGACGGCCGCGGCCTCCGCGGTCGCTCCCGCCGCCGGAACTCCTGGCACCGCTTCGACGGGTGCCGGAGGCACCTGCTCTCGAGCGGGCGTCAGTCCTTCCGA
Source organism: Myxococcus sp. AM011 (assembly GCF_013372595.1). Classification (NCBI taxonomy): domain Bacteria; kingdom Pseudomonadati; phylum Myxococcota; class Myxococcia; order Myxococcales; family Myxococcaceae; genus Myxococcus; species Myxococcus sp. AM011. The sequence goes on along the minus strand of NZ_JABXEM010000012.1, from coordinate 20,693 downwards.
ACGCACGGACGCCAGGGCGGACTCGCCGCCAGAGGGGGGAACCACGCGCGCGGCACAGCCGGCGCAAACCAATAGGAGCCAGAGGGGGTAACGCACCGGGCCGAAGGATGGCCCGAGAATCGTTCGAGCACAAAGCCCCTCCCAGATTTTTTGGCGCCCCCCTGCCCTGGGGGGCGCTCCGGGCGTGGCCGAGGCCACACTTCCCGAGTGACGACTGTCCGCGTCAGGGCGTCGGCGCGGGCACCTTGAGGGCCACGTCGAGCGCCAGCTCAATCATCTCGTCGAACGAGGTCTGCCGGTCCTGGGGCGAGAGGGCCTCGCCCGTCTGGAGGTGGTCCGACACGGTGAGCAGGGCCAGGGCGCGCGCACCGAACTCGGCGGCCACGCCATACAGGCCGGCGACCTCCATCTCGATGGCCAGCACCCCCATGCGCACCAGCGTGGCGGTGAGCTGCTCTTGCGGGTGGTAGAACAAGTCCGAGGTGAAGACAGTGCCCGCGCGCACGGCCTTGTTCCGTCGCTCCGCCGCCTCCATCGCCCACCGGGCGAGCTGGAAGTCCGGCACGGCCGCGAAGTCGTGGTCCATGAGCCGCATCCGGTTCACCTTCGAGTCGGTGCCGGCCCCGGTGGCGACGATGACGTCGCGCAGCTTCACGTCCGGGCGGAGCGCGCCGCAGCTCCCCACGCGGATGAGCACGCGGGCGCCGTACACCTTGACGAGCTCGGTGGCGTAGATGGAGATGGAAGGCACCCCCATGCCGTGTCCCATCACCGAGACGCGGCGGCCCTGATAGGTGCCGGTGAAGCCGAACATGTTGCGCACCGAGGTGACGCCCTGGGCGTCCGTCAGGAAGCGCTCGGAGATATAGCGAGCCCGGAGGGGGTCACCGGGCATCAGCACCACGTCGGCGAAGTCGCCGGGTGCCGCGGAGATATGAGGAGTTGCCATGGGGGCGCACCATAACCGTCCGTGCGCCTGCCCGCGATTACCAACTCGAACTGCCGAAGCCCGAACCGCTCCCCGAAGAACCGCTGCCGTAGGAAGAGCTGGAGAAGCCGGACCCGCTGCTCGAGGAAGAGGAGCTGGAAGAAGAGGAGCTGGAGAAGGAGGCGGCCGCGAGGGCCCGCTCCCTCTCACGGGCCTCGTCGCGACGACGCTCCTCCTCGCGCTCGGCCTCTTCGATGGCGTCGCGAGCCTCGCGAGTCGCCGCGTCCGCGGACCGCAGGGCCTCCGCGTAGAGCCCCTTGTCGAGCGAGCGGCGCGCGGAGTCGAGCTGGGAGCCCCCCGCCCTGCCCATCCACGTCGCGGCGGACTGCACCATGCCGGCGGCGGACCGGATGGCGTCGGAGGCCTCCTCCGCGGCGCGAAGCTCGCCCCGCAAGTCCGCCGTCTTGCGCGCGGCCTCGGAGGCGATGCGGTCCGCCACCCTGTCGAAGGCCACCCAGTCTCCATGGGGCGTCGCGAAGGCCCGCTTCGTCGAGTCGAGCTCGTGTCGCAGGGTGGCCAGGCCGCTGATGGCCGCCGTCGTCGCGCGGCTGTCGCCGATGCCGTCGGTGGCGGCCTGGCGAATCCAACGGTCCGCGGAGGACACGGCGCGGTCGGCCGAGGCCAGGCTCTCCTCCGCCTGGGCATGGTGGGCCCGGTCAGACGCGGCGGCCTGCCGCACCTGCTCCATCGACAGACAGGCGGAGGCGAGCCGCTCGGCGGCGTCGAAGGGGTCCGCGGGCCGTGACTCCGCCGCCGTCACCGCCGCCAGGAGGACCTGTCGGGCGGCGTCACGGGCCCTGTGCGTGGGCTGCATCGTGCGCGCGTCCGACGCGTCGGCGTCACACGCGCGGCTCAGCCCCTCGGCGAGCAGGAGCGTCCTGGCGTTGCCCTCCTCGATGGACTGGAGCCGCCGCGACTTCTCGTCGACCTCGTCGAGCCGGGCGTGGGCCTGGGCGTGCCGCGCCTCCACCTCCGACAGCAGCGCGACGGAGGCCAGCAACCGGGCCTCCGCATGGGCCAGGTCCGCCTCCGTCAGGCGCGTCGCCGCGTCGCCGAGATGCCGTGCGACCTCGGAGGCGTTGTCCCGCACCGTGCCATTGGCCTCCGGATGCACCGGGTCCTCGGGCCGCAGGCGCAGCGCGGAGGGGCGATAGCGAGCTATCAAGGTCTCCAGCAGCACGGTGCCGTCCACCACGCGAGCCTCGAGCCGACGGGCCTCCTCGCGACACGCGTCACGACGCGCGGCGAAGGTCCTCGATGCCTCGCGACTGTCAGCGAGGAGCGCCTCCACCTCGCCCACGCGCGTCAGCGAGGCCGTGAGTCCCGCGAGCGCGGCATCCAGCTTCCCGTCCCCGAGCGCCTCGCGCGCCTCGCGCAGCGAGCCCACACCCGAGGCGTGCCGGTCCGACGGGTCGGCGTCCTTCTCACGCAGCATCGCCGAGGCGGGCTTGTCCATCGACGTCCCCAGCTCTTCGCGGGCCGTGGCCGTCTCCCGCTCCACGCGCGCCAGGGCATCCCGGGCCCGGGCCGCGAGCGCCACCAGTTCGTCCGCTTCGCTCGCTCGCGTGGCCAGGGCCGTGAAGGATTGAGCCAGCGCCTCCACGGCGTCCTTCGCCGGCCGGTCCACCAGCGCCTTGGCCGTCTCCTCCGCCGTGTGTCCCAACGCGGCGACGGCGTCATCCAACCACCGACGCGACAGGCCCGCGTCCACGAGCGCCCGTCCCGCTCGCGAAACCACGGGGAGCACCTCGCGCTCGGCCATGGTCAGCACCGTCATGAGCTCCCGAGCCTCCGCCATCCGCCGTCCGCCCTCCGCGAGCGGCCCCTCCAGCGCGGCGAGCGGGTCCGCCTTCAACAGGGGCCGGGCCTGCTTCACGAGCGCATCCAGGCACGGCACGACCTGACCGGTGACCTCCTTCACGCGCAGCACCGCGTCCCCGGGAGGGACCTCCCGCAGCTCGGCGATGAAGTCCTTCAGCGCGGTCAACGCCTCCACCGAAGTAAATGAAGCCGTCTCCAGGGAGCCCAGCAGCACCAGGGCCCGCTCGGCGTGGGTGTTGAACGCCTCCAGCAAGGCCTCGAAGGAGAGCGAGAAGGGCTGATAGCTCTTCAGGTCGCCGATGAGCCGCTGCGCCTCGGTGCGCGGCCCGCGCAGCACGCCCTCCACGCCCTCGTCGGGGTGGAAGACGATGGGCTCGTCGCGCAGCAGGCGGGTGACCTGCTCGTAGCGAGCCGTCCCCAGGTGGGCCCCCAGCGCGTTCGTCATCCCGGAGCCGGTGAGCAGGTCCTCGGCCCGATGCAGCACGCGCGCGGCGGCGGTGGCGAGGAGGAACAGCTCGTCCACGTCGGAGGCGAGCTGTTGCCCCCGCTCCCGGGTGAGGCCCTCGAAGCGCCTCGCGATGTCGTCGCGGGACTCGCCGGCGCACAGGTGCGTGCGCTCCAGGAGCCCGAAGAGCGCATGCGTCTTCTCGTCGATGGCCGTGCGCCAGCGGCCATGCAGCTCGGTGGCCTTGAGCCGGCTCGCGTTGCGCCGACGACGCGCCAGCAGGCCCGCGATGAGCAGGCCCGCGCCACCCGCCGTCCCGCCGCCAGTGCGCATCCTCCGCGCCAGCTCCGCTTCGTCCGCCGCCACGACAGCGCGCTGGTAGGACTCCTCGCTCGCCCGGAGCAGCACGCCGTAGGTGCCAACCCTCGCCACGAATGCCTCGCGAGCCTTTCCCCACGCCACTCGGGCCTCGTCGAGCGACACCTGGAAGACCTCCACCTCGGGCCTCGCCGCCAGGTCATCCAACAGCTTCGCCAGTGCACTGAGTCGCTGGCCATCCCGCCCCGCCACCTCCAGCGTCTCGGTGACCTTCGCGCGCACCGCCTCGGCCGTGGTGAGCGCGGCACCGTGAGCAGGCGTCATGTCACGCACCGCGCCGCTCGCCGTCTCCGTCGCGACGCGCAGCTCCGAGAGCCCCTCGGAAGCGAACGCGGCCAGTGGATTCGCGGCCAGCGTCACCTGCGCGGCCTCCAGCGCCTTCAGTCGCTCGGACGCGGTCCGGTGCTCCTCCATCGCCGAGCGCAGCCCGTCGAGGCTCGCCCGCACGCCGTCATGCACCGCCGTCGCCTTCGCGAGGTCGGCCTTCTCCGGAGGCGTCAGCAGCGCCAGGGCCTTGGCGATCTGAGGCGCCACGCCCGCGAGGTCCACGGCCGCGCGCGGAAGTCCCGGGGGCAACACCGTCCCGAAGGCCGCGAGCCGCTGCTCGGAGAGACGCGGCAGCTCCGTCTGCATCGCGATGAGCCGGCCGCGCAGGGCCTCGATGAGTCGGGCGCGCTCAGCCTCCTCCTGGTCGACGGCGGCGGCCACCCGCGAATCGACGAGCGTCACGGTGTTCTTCGCCGCGTCGATGATGCGCCCGCCATTGCGCATGGCCTCGATGGCCGCTGCATCCAGGTCACCCTTCCACTGGGCGTCTCCCGCCTTGCGCCGGTCCTGCGCCTCCGAGCCGAAGTACGACAGGTTCCTCTCCGCCAGGGACAGAAGGAACACGGCGCCGTCCGGCTCCCGCGTCCTCGGGTGCTTCAACTCGCCGAAGCCCGTGCGATTGGACAGCCCCTTTCCCAGGGCATGCAACGCGGCGTCGATGCCCGTGAAGCGCGTGCCCTCCGCGTCGACGAAGCGCTCACCTTCCGCGTTCTCCAGGAACACCACCGTCCAGTGAGGCGCGTTCTTCGTGAGCCACACCTCCAGGTCCGCGAGTTGCCCCGAGGAGACGCCGACGTCCCCCTTCACATAGACGTGCTGGGACTCGGACCAGAGGCCGACGACGCTCGTCGCGCTCTGGACGCTTCGAGGCCTGCGCGCCGCCTCGACGGGCGAGGCCACCAGGGCGAGCGCGAGCAGCAGCAGGGGCGCGAGGCAGTGGGACCGGAATGTCATCGATGGGGCCGGGACGGACGAGCGCGCGAGGACATTCACGGAGCGGCGACCCACGCGACATGGAAGTGCGCATCGAGCGTGGCCAGCGCGTAGTCCTTGGGCAGCGGGGCGAACGGCGCGGCCTTCTTCACGGCGGCCAGCGCGGCGTCATCCCAGACCTTGGAGCCCGACTCCTGGGAGACCACCGCGGTGACGAGCTTGCCATCGCGGCCAATCACAGCCTGGACCACCGTCCTGCGGCCCACCGCCGGCAATCCCTTGCGCGCCGGCTGCTTCCACTTGCCGGCGACCTGGGCGTAGGCCTTCTGCTGATAGCTGGCCTGGGTCAGCTCAGGCTGGAAGAAGGCCTGGAGCTGGGGGGTGCCAGCAGCGGCGAGCGCCAACGGTGCGAAGGCCAGCGTGAGCAGGGCCACGAGAGACAGTGGACGGAGGCGGGACATGGCGCCCAATCGTAGTCGCCAGGAACTCCGCCGCGAAGGGGCCTCGCGCCATCAGTACCACTCCATGCTCGACAACGACATCGCAGGCAGCGGCATCCACGAAGGCGTCAGCTCCCGCGTCACCTCACCCGTGCCCGGCAGCATCAACTCCTCTCGCACACAACTGAAGGGATGCGGCTCACCGCGTCGAAAGACGAAGGCCGTATAGGTCCCCTCCGGCTGCGAGCGGAACGTCCAGCCCCTCCCCGCCCCAGCTCACGCGGTTTGAGGGACTGGAGCTGCTCCAGGTCCGCCCGGGTGCTCGGCGCGGGCACCGTCCCTTGCGCGAGGATGACCACGGAGTGCTCGCTCGCGTCCGCGACGCGCAGGTGGAGCGTCGCCCCGTCCTACTGCGGCACGAAGTCCACCGTCACCGTGCCGGAGGCGGGGACCTGGACGCGCCGGGGCAGGAACACCGGAGGTGGGGTGTCGCTGTCCTCGGTGTTGTCTCTCCGGACCGCCACCAGATAGGGACCCGGCGGGACGCCTGGCTGCTCGAATTGTCCGGAGATGACCGACAGCTCCCGCACGTAGCCATTCTCCGAGCCCGAGAGAATCACCGTGGTGTTGTCCGCCGCCGGGTCGCTCACCGTGCCGCGAAGCAGGGCCCCCACCTCGAGCGCCACCTCCACCTCGTCCTGCTTCGCACCGAGCAACAGGCGCTTCTGCGAATACGCCTCATGCGACACGACGAGCGCATACGGCTGCTCCAGCACATGAGGGAGGGTGAAGGTGCCGTCCGGCCGCGTCCTCACCACGCCATCCTCCTCGTGGAGCATCGCCTCGTCCGCCCAGCCGTTCGCATCCGTGGGGACGTCGCCCACATCCACCAGGGCCCCCACCACGGGCCTTCCCGTCGCCGCGTCCGTCACGCGCCCCCGGACCTGGCGCCCCGGACGGAGCACCACCGCGCCCAGGTCCAGGGCTTGTCCCTCCACCGCGTCCACCCTCATGGAGAGGGTCGCGAGGCCGGGCGCGGAGAAGCGGAACTCCTGCGGCCTGGTTCCATGGGGGCCTCGAAAGAATTCACCTCGCGGGCTCGTGGTGGAGACGCCGTTCACCTCGAACCGGGTGACGGGGGTGCCGTCCTCCCGAACCAGGCGCCCCCGGATGCCGACTTCGCGGCGCATCACCAGCCGCAGCTCAGCGCTTCCGGCCTCGACCAGCACGGAGGGCAGGCTCGAGCCCCGGGGCTTCGAGGCCTTCGAAGCGGGGGGCACCTCCAGCACATGGCCATTCAGCCAGGCCACCAGCAAGTAGGACCCCGGCACCAGGTCGCTCAGCTCGAAGCGCCCCTCCTCATCGGAGCTGCCCGTCGCCACACCCGGGTGCATCACGAAGTCCGCGCCTCGCGCTCGCACCGATACGTTCTCCACGGCCGGAGTGACCCGAATCGAGACACCCGCGAGGGGCTTGCCCTCCCCATCCTCGACGACGCCCGCGAGTGAGCGGCCGGCGCGGAACTGGAGCCGCGCATGCACGGGTGCGAGCCCCTTCACCTCCAGCAGCTTGGACAACTGACGCCGCGAGGCCAGCTCCCGAGGCGTGACGACGAGCCGATACCGCCCCTCGGCGACGCCCTGGAGCGTGAAGTGTCCCTTCGCATCCGTACTCCCGGTCTTCTCGTGAGCGTCCCCCGGCTCGCGCAGTCGCGACACCAGCGTCACGTGGGCGGACCGCACCGGGTAGTCTGTCTCGAACAGCACCTCGCCGCTCACCGTGGCGCCCGGCGAGAGCACGACCCGGAGCCCCTTTCGAGGCGACGTCACGGAGAGCCAGGTCGACCGATACAGCGCATGGCTGACGACGATGCCCCGCGCCCCGGCCTCGGCGGCGGAGAGCACGAACGCGCCCTCCTTCCCTGTCGTCGCGGTGCTCTCCACCACCAGGTCATCGCGTCCCTTGAGTGACTCGTCGAACGGGCCACGCTCGTCCAAAGGGGAGACCGCGGAGAGGTGGGCTCCCTCCAGGGGATGACCCTCGGCATCCACCACGGTGCCTTCCACCGTGAAGGCGTCGCGCAACACGAAGACGAGCGGCGCGCCGTCCGCGCCCAGCCGCAGCTGCGCCTCGTGCACCAGGAACCCCGGGGCATCGACCTTGACGGAGTAGAGGGCTCGCGACACCGGTCCCAACAAGAAGACCCCGCGAGCGTCACTCGTCGCGTGATTCTGCCTGGGGATGTAGGGCACGCCCAGCCTCCAGGCCAGGACGCTCGCCCCGACGATGGGCGCCCCCCGGGCGTCTCGCACCACGCCCTCCAGGAGCACATCACTGCCAAGCGCCAGCACGACCTCGGGGTAGTCGCCGCTGGGCCCCAGGCCCACGCTCTCCTCGGCCACCGCTTCGCCGTCGCTGGCGGAGAACGAATAGCGCCCAGGGGGCAGGCCCTCGAAGGTGAAGCGACCCTCGCCATCCGCGACGACCTCGCGACTCCAGTCGGGGCCCTCGCAGCGCACCTTCGCCCCCGGGGCAGGAGCGTCCTCATGGACCACGCGGCCCGAGAGCAGGCGTGCGCGCGACATCGTCACGTCCATGGCGAGCAGGTCCGCGCCGCGCGGCTTCACGTGCACCGGGAGCAGTCCCTCCTTGGAGAAGAGGACGCTGTAATCCTGGTCCGGCAGGTCCCCGAACTCGAAGTGTCCGTCCCGTGCCGTGGTCACCTCGAAGGCGCGGTGGTGTGCCGCCAGGAGGGCGATGACGCGGACTCCCTCCAGTGGCCGCGCATACTCGTCCCGCACCTCGCCCGCGAGCGAAGGCCCCTCGTCCAACCACACCTCGAGGTCCTCGGTTCCAGCGGGGACATCCTCGCGCAGCGCCACGCTCCGCGGCCCCTCCGCCCACACCGCGTACCTTCCAACCTCCAGGCCCGCCAGCGTGAAGCGGCCCTCGGAGTCCGTCACGGTACGTGCCAGGGGAGGCATGGCGCCCTCGCCCGAGTCCAACCAGTCCAACACCTCCCGCACCGGGCACCGCGCGTTCAGCGACGACATGTCATCGTCGCAAGGCAGGGCACTCAATGGCTTGCGAGGCGTATCCTCGGTCGCCACCACCACCGCGCCCACGACCGGGCCCGCGATATCGATGACGACTCCTCGCACGACCTGTCCGCCTCGGGGCGCGGACACGGGCGCGGCGAGCAGCGCGGCCCATGACGAGCGCCGGCCTTCCGCGTCAGGTTCCAAAGCGGAGGTCTTCCCGCGCTCTTGCCCCTCCCCCGACGGTCCACCGAGCACGACCCACGCCAGGACGACTCCCAGGAGCAACAGGCCCCCGCCGACTCCAAGCCTTCGCCACATGCGCGAGACCACCCCCGGACGACTCTGTGTCTTCCGGTCAGCCTAGCCTCATTCACAGACGATGCGCAGCGGCTCGCGGGCCTCGGGCGCCCTTGCCGCGCACGCAAGGCAAGCCACGAGAGCAGCGCGGCGCCGCGCCGCTCAGCTCGACGCAGCGAGGCGCTGCCCTGCGCGACACAGCCCGACCCAACGTGACGCAAGCCCAGCACGACGCAGCTCAGCCCAGCGCGACGCAGCTCAGCGTCGCCGGGCCAGGGTGAACGCGGTGAGCACGAGCGCCCCACCCGCGCCCACCGCGATGGCGAGCGGAACCTTCAGTCGCTCCGACAACGCGGAGAACACGCCCAGCGTCACCTCACGGCTGGCACCCCGCAGCGAAGGGCCTCCCAGTTCGTCCCGCGTGGCACGGAGCTGACGCCGCAGCTCCTCGGAGGCACCTCGCACCGTCGCTGTCGCCGTGCGCTCGGCCATCGTCGCCACGACGAGGCCCACGTCCACTTCGGAGCCTTCGCGGCGAGCCTTCACCTCCAGCTCGAGCTGCTCCACCACGGCGTGGACGAACCGCCGCCCAGCGCTCTCCAGCACCTCGTCGATGCGCTCGGTGCGCGCATCCAGGGCCGTGCCCAATCCCTCCACGAGCCCACGCCCCGCCTGGGACGCCACCTCCGAGGCGATGGGCGCCAGCACGGGCATCTCGTGCGCCAGCTCCAGCACCGCGCCGCGCACCGCCCCCGTGGCCAGCGTCCGAGCCCGCGCGCCAGGCTGCCGAAGCTCCCGCTGACGTTGATCCGCCACCCGCGCCGAGCGGTCCAACCACCCGTTCACCCGCTCCAGCAGCTCATGGGACAGCGCATCCGCGCCCGGCATCGAGCGCCGCAGCTCCGCCACCACGCCCTTCACCGCGCTCTCCGCGAGCGAGCGGGACCACGTGCCGGGAGGTCGCTCGGCGGCCTCCTCGACCTCGCGAGCAAGCAGGGCCACGACATCCTGGACGAGCTCACGCAGCTGCCCGTCGAGCCCCGGCAGCTCCGCCTGGAGTCCCTCCGAGGCACCCTGGATGGCCCCGCTCGTGAGCCCATGCGCCGCGATGCGCTCCAGCGACAGGGTGAGACGCCGCATCAGCTCGACCGGTGACAACCGCCCATCGTGGCGCATCGCTCGCTCCCCCGAGCGGAGGTCCGCTCCGCTCGATGAACGATTGCGATGTCACCCATCGATCAACACCCCAGCCTGGTGGAGCCAGCGCTCGAATGGCTTCGCCAGCCTCATCCCAGACACCCGCCAGCCATCACCGAGCACCGGCCCCGCCGTCGGGAGGGCGGGCAGGCGACGGAGGTGCGAATGCAGTCGGGTTGCATCGACTTCCCCGCTCCGGGACATTGGCCCCGGACTGACGATGCTGGGCTATCAGGCGAATTCACAGTGGCGGGACATGTCTGACTTCGTGGTGCACTTCACGAAGCCCGGACCGCCATTCCATGACGCCTACCAGAACATGATGAACATCCTGGGCACGCGCACGCTCATCCCGGGTGCCCAGGGCTTCGGGCTCGCGCGCAAGGAGCCCCAGGTCGCGGACCGGCACCGCGCGGTCTGCTTCAGCGAGATTCCGCTCGACCAGCTCGGCCGGCTCGTCCAGCGCCGCAGCCTGTATGGCATCGGCTTCAGCAAGAGCTTCATCCTGTCCCAGGGGGGTGGCCCCGTCTGGTACGTCCAGTACGCGTCGCCCGCGCACCTCTCCCTGAAGCACCAGATGGACCAGGCGCTGGCGGCGTCGGACTCGCGGGCCCATCCGCTCTGGGCCATGACGCCCTTCGTGGACATCCAGGGCGACAAGCACAACGCGCCCTACAGCTATCGCTTCGACTGGGAGCGGGAGTGGCGCGTGCCGGGCCTGCTGCGCTTCACCGAATATGACGTCGCGGCCCTCTTCCTCCCGGAGGAACTGCACTCCACGGCTCGCGGTTTCTTCGAGTGGGCCGTGCGGGAAAAGGCGGGCCCTGGCTACTTCTGCCCCTGTCTGGACCCGCTGTGGACCGCGCCACAAATCGCCGCGGCGCTGGAGAAACACGCGGAGGACTCCGCGCGCCTCAGGGCGGGATAGCACCCGGGACGAGGCCGAGACGCTGGACTTCGGAGAGGTCCAGGTGGGCTTCCTCTTGAGCCACGGCCCGGCGCCTACGGCTCGCCTGGAGTCGTATCGTCCTCGTCGAAGAGTCCGGTAGGCAGGCCATCGAGGCTGCTCGCGTTCTTCGCGCGTCGGTACTCCTCCAGCCCCTCCTCGCCCTTGTTCTCGGCCCAGCGCGTGAGCGTGGGTCTGTCGCTGGTGAACTCGTAGAGGGGCACGCTGTAGCCGCAGGACTTCTGCACGAGGTCGATGTCGAGCTTCACCATCTGCCGAGCCCCCAGCGGCTCCACGCCGCCGAACTCGGAGGCCAACAGCCGGGAGTACGCGGCGCTGCCCCGGCGCAGCACCTGACCCCGTCCATAGAGGCGCAGAATCATGGGCGGCCCCTCGAAGGCGCAGAACATGAGGGTGAGGCGTCCATCGGCGCGCAGGTGCGCGGCCGTCTCGTTGCCGCTGCCGGTGAGGTCCAGGTAGACAACCTCGTTGGGGCCAAGCACGCGGAGCGAGTCGAGCCCCTTCGGGGAGAGGTTCACCCGACCGGTGCTGGCGGCGGAGGCCGTGAAGAACATCCGCTGGCGCAGGATGAAGTCGCGGTGGATGGGCTCGAGGTGCGGGAACTGGGTGGCCATCGGTGCGGTCCTCTCCCACGGTTGAACGGACTCGACGAAACGGAAACACCTCCAGGCAGGGATAGCACCCCTCGCGTCCATGAGCCGACACCTACAAGGGGCGGGGCCTGTCAGCGCTTCCCTGGATGCCTATCTCTTCCGCTCCGACATGGGCGGGTGGACGCGGGGGAGCAACACGGTGGCCGGAAGAAGCTTGTCTCGAGGCGTGCTGGCGTGTGTCGTTTGTCTGACGGTGGCCTGTGGGGGTGGCACCTCCACTGGACCCGGGGGTGAGCTTCCGGACGAGGTGCCTGGACCGTCGGGAAACGGACCCGACCTGGACCCCACGACTCCCCAGGAGCGTCCAGACGCGGGCGTGCCCGACGCAGGTGAGCCGACCCCTCCGGACGCGGGTCCTCCGGATGCCGGCTCCGCGCCCACCGTCTGCGCGCCCACCGCGGGCGAGACGCGGTGGCTGACGGAGGGCCAGCTCGTGACGGCCACCGTGACGTGCTCCACCGGGAACACCACCACGGGGCTTCGCTTCAGCGTGGACAACCTTCCGCCCGGCGCGGCCTTCGACGAGGCCACCGCCACCCTGCGCTGGACGCCCGGCAGGGACCAGGCCGCCGTGTGGAACCTCGTCCTTCGCGAGCACACCAGCAACGAGACGGGCATCCTCAAGGTGGGTGTCGCGGAGAACGACGGCGCCCCGGGCAACGTCAAAATCGTCGACCCGAAGACGTACACCGAAGAGTACGGGCTGCCCGTCTTCCACCTCATCTACACGCCGCCCCTCACGTCCGGCAGCGACAAGCCCGCGCAGCTCATCTACCGGGGCCGCACCTACAACATCGAAGCCAAGTACCGGGGCGCCACGTCCGGGGCCTTCCCCAAGCGCAGCTTCACGCTGGAATTCCCCGACGAGGACCTCTTCAACGAGCCCGTCTTCGGCGACGGCTTCCTCAAGAAGAAGCGCGTGGCGCTCGTCACCACGTTCAATGACAACTCCTACGTGCGCACGCGGCTCGCGTTCGACCTCTGGAGCAAGATGTCACCCGAGCACATCCGCGTGCGGACCTTCAGCGCGGTGCTCTATGCCAACAACCGCTACCTCGGCCTCTATACGGCGGCGGACCTGCCCCACAAGCGGATGATGGCGGAGAACGGCATGGACAAGGACTCGGACCTGTTCAAGGCCGTGGAGAACGACGCCAACTTCTCCCGCATCCGCAAGAACGGCGAGCCCAAGGCGTCGCTGCGCGAGGGCTTCGAGAAGAAGGTCGGCGAGCCGGAGATGGGCCAGCCCCACGCATGGGACACGCTGGAGGCCTTCATCACCTTCGTGGCGGACTCCGACGACGCCACGTTCCGCACCGGCTTCCCGCGGCGCACCCGCCAGCGGGACTACGAGGACTGGTGGATCTTCAACTCGCTCATCCTCGGGACGGACTCCCACTCGAAGAACGCCTATCACGCGTATGACCCGAAGACGCAGGGCCCGTGGCGCTTCATCCCGTGGGATTTGGACGCGAGCTTCGGCCAGAACTTCGACACCACGCGCACCTCGCCGACGACGCGCTCCAACTTCACCGGGAACAACCGCATCTTCGCGCGGCTGCTCGCGGACCCCACCTTCGCGGGGCCCATGCGCCAGCGCTACCAGGCGCTGCTGCGCGACGAGCTGAAGCTGGAGGCCGTGCTCGCCCTCATCGACACCTACGAGAAGGAGACGTCCGCCGTCGCCAAGAGGGACTGGGCCCGCTGGCAGCTCGAGTACCGCGCCATGGGCGCGCCCGGCACCGTGGGCGAAGGCAACTTCCCCGCCTGGTACCAGCGCACCGACTTCCTCACCTACGAGGAGGAGCTCGCGTACGTGCGCCAGTGGGTCCGCACCCGCTGGCCCGTGCTCCAGTCCCAGCTTCCGTGACGAGGAAGGCGGGCCCGAAGCGTCAGCGCAGGTCGACGACGAGCCCGCCAAACGTCATCGACGCCGTCTGCCCCCCCGTCGCCCGAGTGCGTCAGGGGACGTCCTCCAGCGTCGCGTCCGGCGGCGCACAGGCCACGCCACAGGAAGCAGGAGTCTCCGAGCACGACGACAACAGCAGGCCCACGAGCGGGGCAAGAAAGAACCGGCGGGCGGAGCGACTCCACCCACCGGCATTGAGATTCTGGAGCATCGAGCACCTCATGGCCGTCATACGTCACCGGCCCGGGCGCCCGGTCGCTCCACCCGACTAGAACTGCGCCCAGCCCGGAACGCGCGGGTAGGGAATGGCGTCGCGGATGTTCTGCAGGCCGCACATGTAGACGATGAGCCGCTCGAAGCCGAGCCCGAAGCCCGCGTGCGGCACCGTGCCGTAGCGGCGCAGGTCCCGGTACCAGCCGTAGTGGGCCGGATCCAAGCCGAAGCGCTTCATGCGCGCGTCCAGCACGTCCAGCCGCTCCTCGCGCTGGCTGCCGCCGATGATTTCGCCGATGCCGGGGGCCAGCACGTCCATGGCCGCCACCGTCTTCCCGTCCTCGTTGATGCGCATGTAGAAGGCCTTGATCTCCTCCGGGTAGTTCATCACCACCACGGGCCTCCCCACGTGCTCCTCGGACAGGTAGCGCTCGTGCTCTGTCTGGAGGTCCTTGCCCCACTCCGGCGCGTACTCGAACTTCTTCTTCGCCTTCTTGAGGATTTCAATCGCCTCCGTGTACGTCAGGCGCTCGAAGCTGGAGTGGATGAACTTCTCCAGCCGCTCCGTGACGCCCTTCTGCACGCGCTCCTCGAAGAACTTGAAGTCGGGGCCGCAGTCCTCCAGCACCGCCTTGAAGACGAACTTGAGGAAGCGCTCGGCCAGGTCCGCGTCCGCGTTCAGGTCCGCGAAGGCGATCTCCGGCTCAATCATCCAGAACTCGGCCAGGTGGCGCGTGGTGTTGGAGTTCTCCGCGCGGAACGTGGGGCCGAAGGTGTACACCTTCGACATGGCCATGGCGTAGGCCTCCACGTTGAGCTGGCCGGAGACGGTGAGGTACGCCTCCTTGCCGAAGAAGTCCTTGTGCCAGTCAATCTTGCCTTCCGGCGTGCGGGGCGGATTGACGGTGTCCAGCGTGGACACGCGGAACATCTGCCCGGCGCCCTCCGCGTCGCTCGCGGTGATGATGGGCGTGTTGACCCAGAAGAACCCCTCCTGGTCGAAGAAGCGGTGGACGGCCTGCGCCGCCCGGTGACGCACGCGCGTAATCGAGCTGAACGTGTTGGTGCGAACGCGCAGGTGCGCCACGTCGCGCAGGAACTCCAGCGTGTGTTGCTTGGGCTGAATCGGGTACGTGTCCGGGTCGTCCACGAAGCCCAGCACCTGGACCTCTTCGGCCTGGACCTCGAAGGCCTGCCCCTTGCCCTGGGACTTCACCAGCGTGCCGCGGCACACGACGGAGCAGCCCGCGGTGAGGTGGAGGATTTCCTTCTCGTAGTTGGGCAGCGAATTGGGGGCGACCACCTGGAGGGGGTCGAACACCGAGCCATCGCTGACATTGACGAAGCTGATGCCCGCCTTCGAGTCGCGCCGGGTGCGCACCCAGCCACGGACCTCCACCTTCGTCCCTGCCTCCACCGCGCCGGCGAGGACCTGCTTCACACTGACGACCTGCATTGACGCTCTCCCTTGAGCGGATTCGGGGGGCGAGTTAGCCGCGCGCCGGCCCGAAGGACAAGCCCGGCGTGGCTTTCCGGCCCCCAGGAGGCCCGTTTCCGGGCCCGTCCGGAGGCCTGGAACCCAGCCAGGCAGTGTCAGACCCCACGGGTATTCTTCTCTCATGGTCGCCCGGAAAGGGGACCACGAATCCCACGAAACCCGCACGTCATTCGCGAGCCGCCCCGGCCCGCCTGGCCGTGCCCTACCTGGAGAGTCACATGGCCACCCGCAAGTCCGCTTCCCGCAAGTCCGCCGCCCGCAACCGCTCCTCGGAGTCCACCAAGGCCGCCTTCGAGGACCTGGCGCGCAAGGCTCGCAACAAGCCTGTCGTCCCCGCCAAGGAGCAGGAGGCCCGGGACACCCACGCCAAGAACGTGTTGACGGACGTCGCCACCCTGTCCGCTGAGTCCGCGGTGAAGAAAGTCACCGAGGCGGGCCTCACCATCAACAAGACGCTCGCGGGCATCAACGAGCAGGTCATCTCGCTGGTGGAGGAGATGAAGCAGTTGGACGAGGCCATCCAGCTCAAGACGGATGAGCTGTCGGAGCTGCACGGCAAGGACGTGGCGGCCAGCGCCGTGGACGTGCTCGTGGCCGAGTATGACAAGCGCAAGGCGGAGCTCCATGCGGAGACGGAGCAGATGAACAAGGACATCGCCGACGCGCGCGCGAAGTTCGCCCAGCAGCACGCCGTCGAGCACGAGCTCGCCAAGGTGGCGCGCCAGCGGGCCGAGGAGCAGTACGCCTACGACGTCCAGAACCAGCGCAAGAAGGAGCAGGACGCGTTCGTGGAGAGCCTGCGCGTGCAGTCCGCGGCCGAGAGAGATCGCAAGGAGAAGGTAGAGAAGGACTGGGCCGCGCGTGAGGACGCACTGAAGCTGCGCGAGAAGGAGTTGGAGGACCTGCGCAAGCAGGTGTCGGAGTTCCCCGCCGTGCTGAAGAAGGAAGCGGACACGGCGGCGGCCATTGTCGGCAACCGCGTGAAGTCGGAGTGGGATTTGAAGCTCACGCTCGCCACGAAGGACGCGGAGACGGCGCAGCGCGTGGCCAGCATGGAGATTGCCTCGCTCAAGGACACGAGCACCAAGCAGGCCCAGGCCATCCAGGCGCTCCAGTCGGAGCTGGCGGATGCCAAGCGCCAGGTGCAGACCATCGCGGAGAAGGCGCTCGAGTCCGCCTCCGGCGCCCGCGCCCTGGCCGAAGTGCAGGGCGTCATCGCCAGCCGCGAGTACAACAAGACGAAGTAGTCCGTCTGGAGAGAATCCCGGGGACGCTCGCATGCTGGCGGGCGCCCCCGGGCGAAGCTTTTCTCCCGGGTGCGTTCAGCCTCGTGCGAAGGCTGAAACACCTCCTCGGTGCATTCAGCTTTCATGGGAAAGGCTGAAACACCGTGAAGAATCTGAAGACCGAAGGACTCAGGCCGTCTCGGGGTGAATCACGGACTTGCGTCGTTCGTGGACGGAACACGAGCGAGGTAGCGTGGCTCACCATGTCCACTCCTGGCTCTGTTCGTTCTCGCGCGACGGGTTTGTTCGCGCTTCCCGCCCTGCTGTGTGTGTTGCTGGGGTCCTCCGCCTCCGCGCAGGCGACCCGCACCTGGGTCTCTGGCGTGGGAGATGACGTGAACCCGTGCTCCCGCACCGCGCCGTGCAAGACGTACGCGGGGGCCATCTCCAAGACGGCCGCGGGCGGGGAGATCGACGCCATGGATCCGGGTGGCTACGGCGCGGTGACCATCACCAAGTCCATCACGATTGATGGCGGGCCCTACGCCGGAGGCATCCTCTTTTCGGGGACGAATGGCGTGGTCGTGAACGCGGCGGGCGCCACCGTCATCCTGAGGAACGTCGCCCTGAACGGCGGCACCACGGGGCTGGACGCCATCCGAATCCTCGCGGCGGGCAAGGTGCTGCTGGAGAACTGCACGATTCAGGGATTCATCAACTCGGGCATCAACGTGCTGCCCTCCGCGGGGGCCGTGCAGCTCGTCGTGCGCAACACCACGGTCAACGGCGCGACCATGAAGGCGCCAACGAACGCCGGCGACACCTCGGGCGGCATCCAGGTGGCGAGCGGCGGGGCTGTGATTGGAAACAGCCAGATTGCGTCCGGCCTCATCGGCCTCCACGCGCTGAACGGCGCGCGCGTCACGGTGAATGACACGACGGTGGTGGGCCACTCCGAGCAGGGCATCCTGGCGGTGAGTGGGGCGCAGGTCACCCTGGAGCGGGCCGTGGTGGCGCAGAACGGTGTCGGCATCAAGGCGGAGGCTCCGGCGCAGGTGCGCATCTCCGACACGACGGTGGGCCACAACACCGGCCTGGGGCTGGACGGCCCAGTCGGCTCGTTCGGGAACAATCGCGTCGCCGCGGGCAACGGCACGGATGGCTCCCCCTCCACCACGCTGCCGCAGAATTGAGCCGCGCGATGGGGGTCCACTTGCGCTGCATCCTCGTGGCCGCGCTCTGCGCGTCCACTCCCGCGCTGGCCCAGGCCACCCGCACCTGGGTGTCGGGCGTGGGCGACGACGCGAATCCGTGTTCCCGCACCGCGCCGTGCAAGACCTTCGCGGGGGCCATCTCCAAGACGGCCGCGGGCGGAGAAATCGATGCGATGGATCCAGGCTCCTTCGGCGCGTTGGTCATCACCAAGGCCATCACGATTGATGGCGGACTGGATGGAGGCAAGGTGCTCGCCTCCGGCACCCAGGGCATCACCATCAACGCGGGCGCCCAGGACGTGGTGGTGTTGCGCCGGCTCTCCGTGAACGGGAGCGGGCCCACGCTTGGAACGACAGGCATCGTGTTCAACAGCGGCAAGGCGCTGCATGTCGAGCGCTCACAAGTCCGTGGCTTCCAGCAGGACGGCATCCGCTTCGCGCCCGCCGCGGGTGGCCAGCTCTTCCTCGACGATGTCGTGGTCTCCGGCAACGGAAACGCGGGCGTCCGGGTGGGCGGCACCGCTGGAGCCGTGACGGCCTTCATCTCGCGCGGCACGCTCTCCGGCAACCGTCAGGGGCTCTGGCTCGGTGCGGGTAGCACGGCGACGGTGTCTCAGCTGACGGCGTCCGACAACACCGAGGCCGGCATCTGGGCGCAGACGGAAGATGGCGGCAAGGCCTCGCTCAACGTGGAGCGGGCCCGGCTCACACACAATGGCGTGGGCCTGCATGCGGCCTCGGTGGGGAGCGGGAGTCAGACGTTGCTGCGGCTGTCGCGGACCGCCGTGGACGCCAACGTGCTCGCCAGCACGCGGCTCATCGGCACGGGCACCGTCCTGTCCTTCGGCGACAACCGGATGGCGGGGGTCTCCGCGTCGACGTGTCCCGCCGGAGCCGTCTCGCTGGAGGCCGCGGCGCTGCCGGGACTTCCCCGGGGCGGAGTCTTCGCGCCCATGCAGCTCGGTGTCCTGGGAGCGATGGGCAGCGTCACCTCGACGGTGTCGGGCACGTTGCCTCGGGGCTTCCGGTTGGAGGGCGGCGTCTTCTCGGGCACTCCCGAGGAGGGCGGCGACTATCCCTTCAGTGTGACGGTGACGGATGGAAACGGCTGCACGGCCTCGCGTGACTTCACGCTCTCCGTCGCTTGCCCGCCCATGTCGCTGAGCCCCACCGGCCTGGCGGCGGGCACCACCGGACAGGTCTTCGCGGAGACGGCGTTCGTGCATGAGGGCGGCGAGGGCACCACGACGTTCGTCATCGACGGGGCCCTGCCCCGAGGGCTCCAGCTTCGCGACGGAGTCCTCACGGGCATGCCCACGCAGCCGGGCAGCTTCCCCTTCACGCTGACGGCGACGGATGGAGGGCGTTGCTCGGCGAGTCGGAGCTACACCGTGGCCGTCGCTCGCTCCTCCGACTTCCAGGAGGCCACGCTCCAGCTCCAGGCCTCGGCCAATCCCACGTACGCGGGCGACGCCGTGTCCGTCACCGCGCGCGTGGTGGGCGGCCAGGGCGAGCCCACGGGGACGGTGACGTTCTTCAACGGCACCGAGGTGCTCAAGGTCGTCACCCTGCAGGGACGCGAGGCGACGCATGCGCTCGCGACGCTCGCTCCGGGGAAGTACACCTTGAGCGCGGCGTACAGCGGCGACACGCGCTTCGGTGGAGTCGACGCGGCGCCCCTGTCGCTGGAGGTGCTGCCCGCCAAGGCACCTGCTGACGAGAGCGACGACGGCTGCGGCTGTCGGCAGTCCGGCGCACCGGGCGGAGCCCTGCTGATGTTGCTGTTGCTCGTGCTGAACCGTCGGCGCCGGGACGCTCCGACGCCGGGCTGAGGACGACACGCTCCTCCTGTGACGACGCTGGCTGAAGTGCCGCCAGCGTCGTCACGGGTGGGGTTGACTCCCAGCGCTACCAGACCTGCACGGGCGCCGCTCGGACGTCGGAGAGGCCCGTGCCCAACTGCCCCTGACCGCTGTTGCCCCAGGCCCAGACACTCCGGTCCGAGAGCACCGCGAAGGAATGCTCGCCTCCGGCTCCCACGGACACCGCGCCCGTCAGCCCCGCCACCTGCGCCGGCAACAACCGCCAGTTGGACTTCACGCCACTGCCAAGCTGTCCATGCTGGTTGCGGCCCCAGGACCAGACCTTGCCGCCCGTCGTCACGGCGAGGCTGTGATGCTCCCCAGCGTCCATGGTGACAACCCCTGTCACCGCGTTCACCTGCACGGGCAACAGCTTGCGCACCTGGGTGCCATCCCCCAGCTCGCCATACGTATTGGAACCCCAGCTCCAGAGCGTGCCATCTCCCTTCAACGCCAGCGCATGCGTGCGCCCGGCGGAGATGGCAGTCACGCCCGTGAGCCCCAGCGTCTGCACCGCCACCGACTGTCGCGCCGTCGTCCCATCTCCCAACTGTCCCAGGGAGTTGTTCCCCCAGCCCCACACGGTACCATCGTGCTTGAGCGCCAGCGAGAAGCCCTCGCCCGCCGAAATCGCCGACACGCCCGTCAGCCCCTGGACGCGGACCGGCACGATTCGAGACACCGTCGTCGCATCCCCCAGTTGACCCTGGAGGTTGGAGCCCCAGGACTGGACCGTCCCGTCTCCCAGCAGGGCCAGCGAGTGCCGGCTTCCCACCGCGATGGACATCACTCCCGCTGGCGACGGAATCAACATGGGCAGCGCCCGGGACACCGTCGTCCCGTCCCCCAGCTCGCCCTCCTGATTCGAGCCCCACGCGTAGATGCGCCCGTCCGTCTTGAGCGCCAGCGCGTGCCCCTGACCACCGGCAATCGCTCGACACTCGGTGAGCCCCACCGAGGCCACGGGCGTCGCGCGACTCAACACGCTCCCGTCACCCAGTTGCCCGGAGCCGTTCGCCCCGGCGCCCTGGACCGTCCCATCCAGCGCGATGCCGAGTGAGAACTGATACGCCGTGGACAGGCCTCGTGAGGCCGCGAGCCCCGAGCGCACCGGCAGCACCTGCCAGTCCACCACCCCATCTCCCACCTGGCCCTCCGCATTGGAGCCCCAGGCCCAGACCGTCGCGGTGTCCCGCACGGCCAAGGCATGCTGGGCACCCGCCGACACCGCCCTGGCGCCGGTGAGCGCGGGCACCTGAACGGGAGTCGTCCGCGCCTCCGAGG
>NZ_JABXEM010000129.1:0-31058 GCF_013372595.1 Myxococcus sp. AM011 | reverse complement strand
GGTGGGATGAGGGGTTGGACGGTGGCGGTGACGACGGCTGCGATGTTGGTGGGTGCGGGTGCTCAGGCGTTTCCGGTGCAGGTGCCCTCGGGTCCCCAGGGTGAGCCGGCGGAGGTGACGCAGCTGCGCACCCGGCTGGAGCAGCGGGAGCTGGAGCTGCGGGCGGCGCTGGCGAAGCTCCAGGCGTACGAGGACGAGGCGCTGCACGCGGAGGCGGAGCGGCTGGGCGTGGTGGAGCTGGTGAAGGCATCGGGCCTGCCGGTGCACCAGCAGCGCCGGCTGTCGGTGGCCATCGTCCGCGAGGCCCAGCGCAACAACGTGGACCCGCTGCTGGTGGTGGCGGTCATCAAGTGCGAGAGCTCCTTCAACAACTACGCGGTGTCCCACGTGGGCGCCATGGGGCTGATGCAGGTGATGCCGGACACGGGGACGTGGCTGGCGGACAAGGCCGGCTACCGGCTGGGCCGCAGCACCAACCTGTTCGACGCGGAGACGAACGTGGCGCTGGGCACCGCGTACCTGGCGGACCTCATCGAGCGCTTCGGCTCCGTGGAGAAGGCCCTGGTCGCCTACAACGCGGGTCCCGGACTGGCCCGGCGAATCCTCGCGAAGAAGGAGTCGCGCACGAAGTTCATGGCGGGCTACCCCACCAAGGTGGTGAAGGAGTTCCGCAAGCTGAAGGCCTACCAGGAGCGTCAGCTCACCCTGGTCGACCAACAGAAGACGATTGATCGCCAGGGTTGATCGCCAGACGACACCCAGGGCGCCCGGCACAGGACAGTCGCGTCAAAGTTACGAATCCGGGGCTGAAATTCCTGCCCCACCCGAGGCAGTGTTCGCGCCGGGCAGTGCACCCCATGGATTTTCCATGGGTTTTCCGGGTGTGACAGTGGCCCGGAATGTGCTCCTGCCGCCGTGCCCAAGACTTTGGCACGGCGCGCACACACCATCCACGGGAGAGCACAGCAATGGCGGGTTTGCAGATCCACCGCGAGGACGTCGCAGGTCACATCACCCTGCGTTTGGAAGGGGTTCTGGACGGGAAGACGGCCCACGAGGTCCAGCTGTCGCTGGACGCCTTGAAGGGCTGTGAGGTGGTGCTGGACTTCACCCATCTGCGCGAGTTCAAGGACAGCGCGGTGGGCGTATTGACGCGGAACATGGCGAACTCGGTGAAGCTGCAGGGGCTGGCCACGCATCACGAGCGGATGTTCCGCTACTTCGGGGTGGGCGCCAGCGTCGTCGCCCACCGCCCCTACTACACGCCCGAGGACGTGCTCTCCCTCTGAGGTGACGAGGGAGCGGGCGCCTCGGCGGGGTGCCCTGGAGTCTGGCGTGCTGGCCCCCGGGGGAGTCGGCTAGAGTGGCGGGCAGATGAACCAGCCCGCCCGCGTTCTCTCCACCGCCGCACCTTCCCCCGCAACCGCGCGCACGGCGATGGAGCGCATCGCCGCCGAGCTCGGCCGCGCCGTCCAGGGCAAGGAAGCCCAGGCCCGCCTGGTCGCGACGTGCCTGGTCGCCGGTGGACACCTGTTGCTGGAGGACGTGCCAGGTGTCGGCAAGACGACGCTGGCGGAGGCCCTGGCCCGGGCGTGCGGGCTGAGCTTCGCGCGGGTCCAGTTCACCGCGGACCTGATGCCGGCCGACATCCTCGGCGCCCAGATATTCCACGCCCAGACGGCCACCTTCCAGTTCCGTCCCGGGCCCCTCTTCCGCCAGTTGGTGCTCGCGGACGAGCTGAACCGCGCCCCGCCCCGCACGCAGTCCGCGCTGCTGGAGGCCATGGCGCAGGGCCAGGTGTCGCTGGACGGGAGCACGCACGCGCTGCCCTCGCCCTTCACCGTGGTGGCCACCCAGAACCCGGTGGACTTCTCCGGCACCTATCCCCTGCCGGACTCCCAGCTGGACCGCTTCATGCTGCGCCTGTCCCTGGGGCACCCCGCTCCAGACGTGGAGGCGAAGCTCTTGGCCACCCGGGGACGCGCGCCGCCCCTGGATGCCGTGCAGACGGTGTCCAGCCCCGAGGAGGTGGACACGCTGCGGACGCTCGCCGCGGAGCTGCGGCTGGACGGCACGGTGGCCGACTACGTGGTGCGGCTGGCTCGGGCGACGCGAGAGCACGGCGATATCGAGCGAGGCGCCTCCACGCGCGCGGTGCTGGCGCTGGGCGCGGCGGCCCGGACGCAGGCCTTGTGGGAGGCGCGTGACTTCGTGACGCCCGGGGACGTGCGGGCGGTGCTGGTGCCGTGCTGGGCGCACCGCGTGCTTCTGCGCAGCGCCGTGCAGGGCGTGGCCGCGCGCGACGAGGCGGCGCACCTCCTGGAGGAGTTGACCCGAAAGGTGCCGGCGCCGCGGTGAAGCCCCGCCTGAAGCAACGCTGGGTGCGCCTTCGCGCCTGGCTGCGGCCGCCGCGCACCCTCAAGGTGACGCGCATTGGCCGCACGTATCTGGTGGTGACGTTTGGCGTGGGCCTGGGCGCGCTCAACACCGGCAACAACCTGCTGTACCTGCTGCTGGGCCTGCTCTTGAGCATGGTGGTGGTGTCCGGCGTGCTGTCGGAGCGGTGCATCCGGGACATCTCCGTGCGGCGCGTGGGCACGGACGCGGCCTTCGCCGGGGAGCCCTTCGCCTTCCGCTGGGCCGTGTCCCGCAAGCAGGGCCATGCCTTCGCCCTCACCTTCTCGGAGGCGGACTCTCCGCTGACGGGCGGGGGCGGCGTGGGCTACCTGCCGGCGAACGTGGAGCACGTGGTGCGGGCCAACCTCATCGCGCCGCGCCGGGGCCCCCTGCGGCTGACGGGCGTGAGTGTCACCACGACGTGGCCCCTGGGCCTGTTCGCCAAGACGCGCGTGCTTCCACTGGAGGGACTGCTGGTCATCTATCCCAAGCGCACCTATGCGTGTCAGGAGCCCGGGGACGCGGAGCGCGGGCCCGTGGGTGACTCGGGCAACCCCCGCCGCAACGACGGCAGCGGCGACGTGACGGGCCTCCGGGAGCTGGCCGAGGGCGAGGACGCGCGCCGCATCCACTGGCTCAAGAGCGCGTCGACGGGGAAGCTCCTGCGCGTGGAGCGTGAGCGCGAGGAGCGCCGCACGTGGGTGCTCACCGTGGAGGCGGGGCTCGCGGACGAAGCGTTGGAGCGGCGATGCGAGGAAGTGGCCGCGCTGGCGCACCGGCTGCTCGACGAGGGCCATGAGGTGGGGCTCAACACCTCCGACCGACGGCTTCGCTCGGGGGCGGGCTCCGCGCAGGAGAAGCGCATCCTCCGAGCCCTGGCGTGGCTGGGCTTCGAGGGCGCTCGCGAGGAAGAAGAGGAGGCGGCATGACGAAGGGCGCGCGGCTGCGACTGGTGCTGCGGGACGTGGCCTCCGGCTGCGCCTTCGCGTCGATGGCCGTGTCCGGTCAGCTCCCGCTGTGGACGCTGGGCCTCTATGGCGTCGCGCTGGTGGCGGCGCTCGCGGGCAAGCGCCTGTTCGCCAGGCGCGCGAAGCTCACGGCGCTGCTGCTGCTGGGCGTGGCGGCGGTGCTGGCGGTGAATGTCACCTCCGGCGCCCTCAACCTCGTGGTCGCCGCGTGTGCCTTCGCGGGCCTCATCTCCGCGCACCGGCTCCTGTCAGCGCCGGACGCCGCCACGGATGGACAGGTGCACCTGTCCGGCCTGTTGATGGTGGCGGGTGGCGCGGCCCTGTCGGGCGAGCTCGTCTACGGCCTGTTCCTGGTGGCCTTCGGCGTGCTGGCCAGCGTTGCCATGGCGCTGGGCGTGGTGGAGGCCGCCGTGCCGGAGGGCGAGCCCGTACCGGTGCGCGCGGTGCTCCGTCCCCTGGCGACGGGCGTCACCTTCGCGGTGGCCGGGGCCATGGCCTTCTTCATCCTCTTCCCCCGGCTGAATTGGAACATGACGGGCCCGCGCGCCGCGCCGGGACTGGGCCCCGCGACGACGGGCTTCTCCAACACCGTGCGGCTGGGCGGCGCGGGGACCATCAAGGACAACCCTCGCATCGTCCTGCGCGCGACGTTGAGCCCGGACCCCGGGGTGGACGCACTCAACTCCTACTGGGTGGGCCGCACCTACGACATCTTCGACGGACTTGAGTGGACGAACGCGGGCGGCGTGCGCCGCGAGCGCGAGCCGCTCCTCACGCTGCGCCCGGGCGGCGACAACCTCATCCATCAGCGTGTGGAGCTGTTGCCCGCCTATGGCGGCCGCACGCTCATCGCCCTGGAGACGCCGTCGCGGCTGGGCAACGCGGTGGCCAACGGCAGCACCGGCAGCCGGCGCACCTTCCTCCAGGAACTGGCCGGCGGCGAGGCGCGCTTTCTCGAAGCAGGCCTCTCCTATGCCTACGAGGCCTACAGCCTCCCGCCGGGCGGCAGCGGCGACACCTTCCGGCGCCTGCCCTCGGTGGAGCAGGACGCGCTGCTCGCGCTGCCAGAGGCGTTGGACCCCCGCGTCTCCCAGACGGCGGCGCGCGTGCTCAACGGCGAGCGCGAGCCCCTGGCCGCGGCGCAGAAGCTGGCCGCGTGGCTCCAGCGCGAGCACGCGTACACGCTGGAGCTGAGTGGCGAACGCGAGGACCCGCTGGCGGACTTCCTCTTCGAGCGGAAGGCCGGCCACTGCGAGCACTTCGCCACCGCGCTCACGCTGATGCTGCGCACCCAGGGCATCCGCGCCCGGCTGGCCACGGGCTTCTTCGGCGGCGAGCGCGTCAATGAAGGCTACATCCTGCGGGCTGGCGACGCGCACGCGTGGACGCACGTGCTGGTGCCCGAGCGGGGCTTCGTCACCGTGGACGCCACACCTCCTGCCCACCGCACCAGCCAGGGCTCGCGGCTGCTCCAGCGGCTGCTGGGTCTGTACGAAGCGTTGGAGTCGCGGTGGCGCAACTCCGTCGTCGACTACTCCTTCCGCGACCAGGTGGACGTGGCGCGCGCCCTGGTGCGGCCACCGAAGGGCTCCGAGAACACGGAGCGAAGCCGCCTGCCTCCGCCGCGCGCCTGGGGCGCCGCCCTGCTCGCGGGCATGGTCGTCTACGCCGCGTGGCGGCTGGTGACGCGGCTGGCGGGGCGCCCCCGCCCGCATGAGGCCACGCGCTTCGTCGACCTGGTGGAAGCGATACTCCTCCCCGCGCGATTGTTCCGAGCCGAGGGCGAGACGCTCGAGGACCTGGACGCGCGGCTGGCGCGCGAGGGACATCCCCTGGCACCCGCGCTGGCTCCCGTCACCCGGCGTTATCTGGAGGCCCGCTTCGGTGGGCGTCCCCTGCGCCAGGGCGAAGCGGAGCAGTTGATTCGCGCGCTCCAGCGCGCCGTCACGGCGCACGTGCGGCTCGAGGCCCAGCGGGCGCGCGCCGCGGCGTCGGAGCCCCGGGCTCGCGCGTCCTGAAGCTCGCGTGCCCGGATGCCCCCCGGGCGTCCCTGCGCGCGCGGAAAATGCCCCCGGACAGCATCCCGCGCCGTCGTTAGCCGTTCTCCACGGGAAGACGACAGCGGCCCACGCGGCCTTGTCGCCAGGGGCTCCCTTGCCTGGTTGCCGGGGGCCCCATGCTCGCTCCGCGTCCCGGGTGAAGAACCCGGACGCTCCTCGCGGGAGGCATGTCGTGCACAGAGGGGCACATTCTACAGCCGTGAAGTCGCGGCGAGTTCCCAGGTCGGCCGTAACCGTTACAGCCCTCCTTCTTTGTACATGAGCGCCGCGTCCGCCAACCCCCCGCAGACATTGGGGAAGGTGTGGGACCTCGCGCTGGCACCGGGGTTGCTCTGACAGCCTTCGTTCAGTCGTCAAGCGGTCCGAAAACCTAGCGGCCTCGTCAGCGGGGCCCCACGTCGGGAGAAACCATCCATGCAGGCGTCCACCGAGCAGTCGTCCAACTCCGGCTCCCTGGCGATGTACCTCTCGGAGATCAACCACTACAACCTCCTCACCGTGGAGGAGGAGCAGGCACTCGCGCGCAGCTTCATCCGCGGTGAGCTGGCAGCGGGCCACCGGTTGGTCACCTCCAACCTGCGCTTCGTGGTGAAGGTCGCCTACGAGTACCGCTCCTACGGCATCAAGATGTCGGACCTCATCCAGGAGGGGAACATCGGCCTGATGAAGGCCGTGCAGAAGTTCGACCCGGACAAGGGCATCCGCCTCATCTCCTACGCGGTCTGGTGGATTCGCGCGTACATCCAGAACTACATCCTCAAGAGCTGGTCGCTGGTGAAGCTCGGCACCACGCAGGCGCAGCGGAAGCTGTTCTTCAGCCTGGCGCGCACGCGCCGCGAGCTGGAGAAGTTTGGCAACGGCGAGGCCGTGGTGAACGTGGAGGAGATTGCCCGCCGCCTGCACGTGAAGCCGGGCGAGGTCCGGGAGATGGAGCAGCGCATGGGCGGCCGGGACTTGTCCCTGGACGCGCCCATGGGCGAGGACGGTGGCAACAGCCACGTGGACTTCGTGGTCAGCGCCGCCGCGCCGCAGGATGACGAGTTCGCCGACAAGGAAGAGGCGGGCCTCATCAACGCCCGCGTCCGCACCGCGCTGATGCGCTTGGACCCCCGCGAGCGCTTCATCATCGAACAGCGCGTGATGAACGAGCGCCCGATGACGCTCAAGGAGCTGGGCGAGCACTTCGGCTTCTCCCGCGAGCGCGCCCGTCAGCTGGAGATCCGCGCCAAGGACAAGCTGAAGACCGAGCTGGCGGCGCTGATGGCCGAGGTGGATCCGGACGCCGCGGCGATGCAGCAGTAACCCCCGCCTGACGCGGCAGGTCGGGCTCGCCAGAGCGCGGGCCCGAAAGGCGCCTCCACCCACTCGGGGTGGGGGCGCTTGCCATTTGCGGGGCATCCTTCGCGTCGCGGGCGGGGCCCTGCTAGAAGGGGCCCGATTCCCTCGTAAGGAGCCTTTCGCTTGGCCCACGGTACCCCGCCGGTCGTCGACGAGCGCGTCCCGATCGCTCAGATGCAGTCGCTCCACCAGCACACGCCCTACGTCCCACCGGACCAGTCGCCCACGGAGATGACGATTCGAGCCCTGTTGCTCGGCTCGTTCCTGGGCATCGTGTTCGCCGCCTCGTCCGTGTACCTGGCCATCAAGGTCGGCCTCACGGTGTCCGCGTCGATTCCGGTGGCCGTGCTCTCCATCGCCATCTTCCGGGCGGTGGGCAAGTCGAACATCCTGGAGAACACCATCGTCCAGACGACGGGCTCGGCGGGTGAATCGCTGGCCTTCGGCGTCGCCGCGGCGCTGCCCGCGCTGCTCCTCCTGGGCTACGACATCAGCCTGACGCACGCCTTCCTCGTGGCAGCGCTGGGCGGTGTGCTCGGCGTGCTGATGATGATTCCGCTGCGCCAGGGCCTCATCGTCCAGGAGCACGGCAAGCTGCCCTACCCGGAAGGGACGGCCAGCGCGGACGTGCTCATCGTCGGTGAGCAGGGCGGCACCAACGCGCGCACGGTCATCATCGGCTTCCTGGTGGGCGGCATCTACAAGTTCGCCTACTCCGGCATGAAGCTGTTCCGCGAGGTGCTGAGCACGCCCCTCAAGGGCCTCAAGAGCGCCACGCTGTCCACCGAGGTCAGCCCGGAGCTGCTCGGCGTGGGCTACATCATCGGCCCGCGCGTGGCGGCCATCACCTTCGCCGGTGGCGTGCTGAGCTACCTCATCCTCATCCCCGCCATCTCCTTCTTCGGCGCGGGGTTGGATCAGCCGCTCCTGGTGCACAACGGGCAGCTCATCCGGGACATGTCCCCGGACCAGATTCGCAACGCCTACGTGCTCTACATCGGCGCGGGCGCCGTCGCGACGGGCGGCCTCATCAGCCTCATCCGCTCGCTGCCCACCATCATCGGCGCGTTCAAGCGCGGCGTGGAGTCGCTCAAGGCCTCGCGCAGCCACGGTGGCGGGCCGCAGCTGCTTCGCACGGACCAGGACCTCCCCATCACCGTGGTGCTGGTGGGCAGCGCGGCCCTGGTGCTCGCCATCTGGCTGGCGCCGCCGCTGGAGGTGAACTTCATCTCCGCCGTCCTCATCATCATCTTCGGCTTCTTCTTCGTGACGGTGAGCGCGCGAATCACGGGTGAGATTGGCAGCTCCTCCAACCCCATCTCCGGCATGGTGGTGGCCACGCTGCTCGTCACCTGCCTCGTCTATCTGCTGGCGGGGTGGACCAGCTCGCAGGACCGCTTCATGGCCCTCACCACGGCGGCCATCGTCGGCATCGCGGCTTCCAACGGCGGCACCACCGCGCAGGACTTGAAGACGGCCTTCCTCGTCGGCGGCACGCCCAAGAAGCAGCAGATCGCCCTCTTCGTCGGCGTGCTCACCAGCGCGATGTTCATCGGCCTGGTGCTGGTGACGCTGAACAAGGGCGCCACCGTGACGATTCCGGAGCCGCACCCCGGCGTGCAGGTCACCGAGATGACCCAGGAGACGCGCACCCAGTACACCTTCCCGTGGGCCGTGTCCGCGCAGGCGATGACGTCGCGCGGACTGGACGAGGCCGCGCTGCGCAAGGCGGCCTGGGCGCAGGGCTATGACCTGGCCTCCAAGGATGGCGCGCTGGCGCTGCACAGCTGGCGGCAGGTGAGCGCGCAGGACGTGAGCGGCGTGACGCTGAGCCCCACGGGCGGCTCGCAGGTGAAGGTGTCCGAGCTGGGCGCCATCACCGAGGGCCCCCAGCGCACCTTCAAGGAAGGCTACGTGCGCGGCGCGGACACCCCGGTGCCCGCGGGCAAGTACCTGGTCGATGACAGCGGCAGCATCCAGTACGTGGTGGACCCGGGCATCGGCGGCCGCATCACCACCTACGAGGGGCAGGCCCTCACCCGCTATGCCGCGCCCAAGGCGCAGCTCTTCGCGCTCATCATCGACGGCATCCTCACGCAGCGGCTGCCGTGGGACCTGGTGCTGCTGGGCGTCTTCATCGCGCTGATGCTGGAGTTGTGCGGCGTGTCCTCGCTGCCCTTCGCGGTGGGCGTGTACCTGCCCATCAGCAGCAGCGCGCCGCTCTTCATCGGCGGCATGGTGCGCTACCTGGTGGACCGCCTGCGCGGTGGCAGCGAGTCCGACTTCTCGCCGGGTACCCTGCTCTCCTCCGGCTACATCGCCGGTGGCTCGATTGCCGGCGTGCTCATCGCCTTCCTCGAAATCGCCACGGACGGCGCGGGCTCGCGCGCCATCAACCTGCCGGCCGTGTTCGGCCACGAGGGCGCCTTCGGTGGCTTCCTCAACGCAGTGGGCGAGAGCGAGCTTGCGCACCCCCTCTGGTCCAACCTGTGGGGCCTGCTCTTCTTCGGCGGCCTGACGTTGTTCCTGCTGCGCTCCGCCCTCAAGGGCCCCAGCGCCGCGGTGTCACCGCCGCCCAGCGGGAAGTAGCCCCATGAGGTGACGGCGCTCCCCTGCTGGGAGCGCCGTCCCTCCGGTCACCGTTGAAATCCGAAGCGGCTCGCGACCTTAGAAGTTCGTGCTCTGCGAGCTGTTGACGAGCCTGAGGTAGTCGCAGGTGCCGCTCGCGTCCCAGCTCACCCGGAAGAAGCCCCGGTTGCTCAGGGCCTGCTCCCAGAGCGCGGAGACGGCGGCGTTGGGGATGCAGGTGTAGACAACCGGGCTGGTGCCGCCCGGCGGGGTGGACCACGAGTCGAAGCTGCGCGTGCCGGTCATCAGGTCTTCACGGAAGGACGCGGACGAGGTCGACGTCGCGTCCTCACGGAAGGCGACGAAGTTGCCGTAGCAGAGCCCCGAACCATCCGTGTTCTTCTGGCAGAAGACTGTCTGTGATTGGAGTCCTCCCCACGCGACGGGAGCGAGCCCCAGGACAGCGAGCGCGACCCCAGGGAACAGGACCCCGCGGAGAAGGGGCCTGGAAAAAGTGAGTTGTTTCATGTCGTGACTCCTGAGCCGTGCGACGTTCGACTGCTCAAAGGGAAGCGAGACCTACGGCAAGCCATCGAAACCCGGCGCGGGGATGAGCCGGTCCTGATTGATGGCGACGACAAGTTGCTTGCGGAGCGCGTCGGCCTCGGGGCGACCTCGGAGGTGGACGAGTTCACGTCGAATCTCGAGAACGTCCTCGGCTGTCATGCGCCCGCTTGAGACCACCCGGTCCACCATCGTGCCCGCACGCGCCACGGCCTCGCGCTGCTCCGAGGACGGCTCTGGCGCGGTGGGAACGGGAGCCTCCGGCTCGTAGGAGCCCACGACGGGCCCTCCCGACTCCTTGAGCAAGGTGGCCACTCGCAAGGCCATGGCCTCCTGGTCCTCGACGGAGAGACGACCCTCCCGCGGAGCCAGGAGGGTGGCGGTGCCCACCGGGCTCGCGCCAGTCGCGCGGGAGCTGGACTCCAACGCCCGCCGCAGCGAACCCACTTCGTCGGTGAGCTGCTCCATTCGCCGCGCCTGGGATTGCTGCGCCTGGCTCACCGCGAGCCAGCACCCCACGGCGCACCCCACGGCTGTGGTCAGGCTTGGAAGCCAGCCACACAACACCTGGGTTGTCATGGAGTGGATCAGAAATGCGAGTACTGGCTGCCGTTGATCAGGAACAGCGAATAGCACTCACCCGCGGCCGACCAGTAGATGGAGAAGAAGCCCCCGTGGTTCATGGCCTTGCTCCACTGCGCCGCCGTCGCCGTATCGGCCGTGCAGTTGAAGTACGTCGTCGTCGCGCCCGAGGTGAGGGCCGCGGAGAAGTACGGCGCGGCGTTGCTCACCCGGTTGAAGGACGCATGGGTGTTGGCGCCAGCGTGATTGCGAAAGCCCAGGAGACTGCCATGGCACCGCCCGGAGCCATCCGCGTTCTTGTAGCAGTTCGCGGACTCGGTCTGGTAACCAGCGAAGGCAGCGGGTGCGGCCAACAGCGTCGCGACACAGAAAGCCGAGGCTCCGTGCTTCAAGACATCATGCATGTGAAGTCCTTGCTCAAGGGAGGCCAGGTGTTCCTGGCCCCTTGAAAAGAACTCTACGAAGCGCCTCTGACACACCGCTTCAAAGCGGCGCGATGGAGTCCGGCACCTGCTCCCGCTCGGGCGCCGCCTGCGTGGACGGAGCGCCCTCCGCGCAGACGTACTCCGTGCGCAGCGGCGTGACGAAGCCCACCGTGCCCACGTAGACGAGCGCGCCCCACCAGGGCCAATACACGTCCACGCGCGACACCCCGTGGCGACACTCCGCCGCCGACACGTTGGCCGTCGACAGCCCGTACACCAGGCTCACCCCCGTGCGCGCCTCCGGGAGCCCGTCTCGCGGCGCGCCCGTCCGCACGCTCATCCGGAAGCACCCCGTCAGCCCCAACAGGCACACCCCACAGGCCATGACTCGCAGCATGCGCTCGACACTCCTCACGGTACGGCGGCGGGCGCACGATACCCGGGAATTCCCGTCCGACGGCGTCGAGGTAGACCCATGTCATCCAAGCCCGCGAACTTCCAACCGCCGCCGGCTGGGGCCCCAGAGGATTTCGCGGTAGGCTGGTGCTACCGCCCGAGCGGAGAGTTGCAAACGCATGGCCCATCCCCAAAAGACCCAGGAAGCGAGCACGGAGCCCGAGCAGACTCCGGAGATCCGCGAGAAGGTGGAGCTGGCGCGCACGTTCGCGTTCCACCTGCTCAAGGGCATCAAGCAGATTGGCATGTACCGCCACAATGATGCGCGCTTCCCGGAGTTCCTCTCCAAGGCCCTGGAGTCCATCACCCAGTACACGGAGAAGTACGGGCCGCTGTCGCTCAAGGTCGAGCAGCAGAACCTGACGCTGCACAACGACTCGCTCTTCACCGAGGACACGCCGCTTCCGTACAAGTTCTTCCGCGACGGCATCCGGCAGCTCATCTTCCGTCCCGGGCTGGCGGTGGAGGAGCTGGTCACCTTCACGATGATTGCCCTGTCGGAGCCGGAGCGCGGCGCCGAGGACGTGCTGGCCCAGCTGTGGCGCGCGGGCATGGAGCACGTGGAGTACGTCGTGGTGGAAGGCTTCTCCATGGAGAACGCCAGCGAGGAGGAGGTGCAGGTCGAAGTCGACAAGGTGGTGGGCTACCTCTACGCGCGCCTCCAGACGAACTCGGACGACTACCTGCGCTTCGCCCGCGTGTCCGCGGAGGACCTGGACGCGAAGCTGGACGGCGTGGAGCAGATTCGCGGCCTCGTCATCGGCGGCCGGCACGCGTCGGATGACCTGAAGGCGAAGCTCCAGCGCGAAGTCTCGGAAGAGGAAGGCGCGCGGCTGTTCCCCAAGCTGGTGAGCGCCGTGTTCCAGGTGGTGGAAGGCGGTGTCGAGGACGGCGCGCTGCTCGAGGAGATCTTCGTGCAGCTCCTGGACATGCTGCTGCTCCAGGACGACTTCGGCACCATCAATCAAATCGTCCTCAAGCTGCGCGCGCTGTCGCAGAAGGAAGGCGGCGCGCCGCTCGAGAAGCTGCTCGAGTCCTTCCTGCACAAGATGGGCGAGGAGCAGCGGTTGATGCGCCTGGGCGAGTCGCTCAAGGGCTCGCGTCCCAAGCACCCCGCGGACGTGACGCGCTACCTCCAGGCGCTGGGCCGCGACTCCGTCATCCCCCTGCTCACCGTGCTGGAGACGCTGGAGATTCAAGAGAACCGCGCGCTGTTGTGCGACGCGCTGGCCGTCGTCGCCCGGGAGCTGCCGGAGCCCTTCGTGGCCCGGCTGATTTCAGACCGTCCTCAGACGGTGCGCGACATGGTGTACGTGCTGGAGAAGAGCAACCACCCGGACCGCATCAAGATGTTCGGCCAGGTGCTCAAGAGCCCCAACCTGGTGGTGAAGCTGGAGGTGCTCAACATCATCGGGCGCGGCCGCACCGGCGAGGCACGCCGCCTCATCTTCGAGGCGCTCGCGGACCCCGTCTCCCAGGTGCGCATGGTGGCGGCCCGGATGCTGCCGGAGTTCGACCGGGACAAGGCGTTCTCCGACTTGATGCGCCTGATTCGCGAGCCCGCGTTCGACAAGAAGACGCCCGACGAGCGCACCGCCTTCTACATGGCCGTCGGTGCCACGGGCACGCCGGGAGCGCTCTCGCACATGCAGCAGTTGCTCACGGTGAAGGCCTCGTTGCTCAACAAGAAGCGCGTGCTGGAAGACAAGATGCTGGCCATCGCCGGCCTCCAGGGCGCCTGCTCCATCCAGAGCTACAAGATGTTGCAGGCCCTCGTCGAGGACCGCACCCAGGCGGTGGAGCTGCTCACCGCGGCGCGCAAGGCGATGTACCAGACCCGCAAGACGCTGTTCGGTGACTCGGCGCTCCCAGAGGAGGCATAGGCCCATGGCTGAGAACCTCAAAATCACCCAGAACCAGGACGAGAGCACCAACGAGTTCGGCCGCGAGCACAACGAGAAGCTCCAGGCCCTCTCTCGCTCCATGGTCGCCGGCCTCTACATGCTGGTGCGCTCGGTGAAGATGTATGACCCGGAGAACGGCGTCTTCCAGAAGCCGCTGCATCAACTCCAGGACATCATCAATCAAATCATCGGCAAGGAAGGCCGGCTGGAGCTGGCGGGCGTCAAGGACTCCTTCTACCTGAACAGCATGCTGGTGAAGGTGGACCTGAACTCCATCGAGAACCAGCGCTACCTCTTGACGGAGATGCGCGCCAAGGACGTGGGCGGCTTCACGCTCACCAAGCCGGTGACGGTGCCGGAGCTGAAGAACTTCATCTGGATCTTCAGCAAGGAGCAGTCGAGCACCTCCGAGGAGGACGGACTCGCGGGCCGTAAGCTGCTCAACATGCGCGTGGCCAAGTTCTCCAAGCTCAAGGAGAAGCTCGACAAGGACATGAACAACGTGGGCGACCAGAAGGTCGATCGCAAGAAGTACGCGATGACCGTCTATGCCCGCTCGGTGTTCTTCCTCAGCAAGTACCTGGAGTCGGTGCGCGCGGGCAAACCCCTCAACGCCTCCAAGGCGCTGCGGCTCGTCCAGGACTTCGTCGACATCAGCTACGAGCAGAAGACGCACTTCCTGGGCATGACGACGATGCGGCGCGAGGACGACTACCTCGTGTACCACCAGGTCAACGTGTGCCTGAGCTGCATCGTCTTCGGCGCGGAGCTGGGGCTCACCAAGCCGCAGCTGCGCGACTTGGGCTACATCGCCCTCTTCCACGACGCGGGCATGACGACGCTGCCGGAGGAGCTGGCCACCAAGCGCGGTGCGCTCACGCCGGAGGAGCGCGTGGCGGTGCAGCGCGCGCCGCTCATCTCCGTGCGCAACATCCTGATGGAGAAGGGCTTCAGCCGCTCCACCCTGCTGCGCGTGGTGACGACCTTCGAGCACAAGACGGACTTCGGTACCGCGGTGCGCGACTCACGCGGCAACATCCAGATGATCATCCCGAAGACGAACCTCGGGGCCTACGCGAAGATCATCGCCATCTGCGACGCATACGACGCGCTCACCTCCAAGCGCCCCTACCGCGACGCATACGGCCCGGAAGTCGCGCTGATGCTGATGTGGACGGAGATGCGCAACAAGTTCGACCCGGAGCTGCTCGAGGTCTTCATGCGCGTCATGGCCATCCAGCCCGTGAAGGTGCTGTCCAAGCGCCAGCAGTCGCTCAGCGTTTCCGGCTTGTAGTCGCCGCGGCGCTCTTCTTGGGCGCCGCCTTCTTCCGCGCCGGAGCCTTCTTCCGTGCCGGAGCCTTCTTCCGTGCCGGGGCCCTCTTCGCCTTCGACACGGGCTTGGGCTCGGGAGCCTGGGGGCCCCGCAGCAGCGTGAGCGCGGCGGTGAAATCCTCGGGGAGCGCCGCTTCCAGTGAGAGCGCCTTGCCCGTGCGCGGGTGCGCGAAGGCCAGCTTCCACGCGTGGAGGGCCTGACGTCCCATCTGCTCCTGCGCCGCACCGGCCTCGCCCTTCGGCTTGCGCCCGGCGCCGTACAGCGTGTCTCCGAGCAACGGGTGGCCCAGCTCCGTCAGGTGCACGCGAATCTGGTGCGTGCGCCCGGTGAGCAGATCCACCTCCACCAGCGCGGCGCTGTCGAAGGCCTCGAGCACGCGGTACACGGTGATGGCGGGCTTGCCCTCTCGCACCTTGCCGGTGAAGCGCTGACGATTGACGGGGTGACGGCCGTAGAGCGTCTCGATGCGCCCTTCCGCGGGCGGCACGCCGTGCACCAGCGCCAGGTACGTCTTGGTGACTTCGCGCCCCTTGAAGGACTTCTGGAGCGCGACGAGCGCCCGCTCGTTCTTCGCGACGACGAGGCAGCCCGTGGTGTCCTTGTCCAGGCGGTGGACGATGCCGGGGCGCAGCTCGCCACCGACGCCGGCCAGGTCCTTCACGCGGTGGAGCAGCGCGTTGACCAGGGTTCCCGTCGCGTGTCCCGCGCCCGGGTGCACCACCATGCCCGCCGCCTTGTCCACGACGACCAGGTCCTTGTCCTCGTGGAGCACGGTGAGCGGGAGCTCCTCGGCCTGAGGGGACGCGGCGACGGGGGCGGGAACGTGGAGGCTGAGCAGCTCGCCACCGCGCAGGCGCATCGCCGCCTTCACGGACCTGCCGTCGACGAGCACATGCCCATCGTCGATGAGGCCCCGGATGCGGGAGCGCGTCAGGTCGGTGAAGACGGTGGCGAGATACTGGTCGATGCGCTCTCCGCGTGCCTGGGGCGGGGAGCGATGCTCTCGGGTGTCTGGCGGTGCCACGAGGAGCGGACTACCAGATCTTCGACTTCACGTGCGCCTTGGAGCGCAACACGATGTCGTTGATGGCGCGCTCGAAGAAGTTCGCGTTCGTGTAGACATCCTGGCTGACGCGGCTCTTGTAGAGCTCACGTCCCTCTTCCAGTTCCTCCCTGAGGACCTCGAAGAGGTTGTCCTGCTCGATACCCTTGATGATCTTCTGCTCGTTGTAGAGCGAGATATCCGAGGCAATCGCACGGGCGAGCCGCATCGCCTTGATCTTTTCCTCGTCCGTCATCGTCCTCCCTACATAGGCACCGCTCGGAGGGGAGTCAACTTTCCTTGTGGTTCGAGCGCCAGTTGGCCGCTCCACGGCGAGGCATCACTTCTTGCCCGACTTCTCAGAAGCCAATCCCAGATAGCTCCTGGACACCTGGAGCGGATCCAACCCCAGCTCGCGAGCGAGGTTCATGAGGATTCCTCTCAGGTATACGGGCGGGGGCAGCAAGGTGTAGCGGTCCGCCTCCACGTTCTCCAGATGACGCGAGGAGATGCGGGTGCGGTCCGCGACCTGCTGGAGCGTGAAGCCCCGGGTCTCCCGGACCCTGCGCAGCAGCTCGCCGTTGAACTCGGCGTCGGCGGCGATCTCCGGGAGGCGCGGACGGGCCTCGCGCACGCGGGCGGAGACCTGGGCCATGGCGGCCTCCGCCGTGGCGATGGCCGCGTCCTGGGCGAGCACCTGCGCGTCGCCCAGTTGGCGCCCCGGGCCCCGGGTCTGCGCGGACGCCCCCGTCGGGGACGTCGTGGGACGGGACGTGCCCGTCGACCGGCTCGGCGGTGGGGCAACGACGATGGACGTGGACGGCGGCGCGGGTGTGGGGGGCTGCGGCTCGGCGACGGGCGGCTGGGCGGCCACCGATGGAACGGGAACGTCCTCGACGGGGCTCGGAGCGGGCGGCACCTGCGCGACGACGGGCGCCTCGGGGACCGACGGCTCCGGCTCCGGCTCCGGCTCGGTGGCGGCGGGACTCGCGGGAGCCTGGGCGCCCTGTGCCTCCGCGCTCGCGTCCGCCGCGCTGGAACCGGCCGTATCCGAGGGCGACGAGGCCGCAACGGGACTCTCGCCGCTGGAGGCCGCGGGGCTCGAGGCCTCCGGCTGGACCGTCGTCGCCACAACGGCAACCACGGGGCTCTCGCCGCTCGGAGCAGCGGAGCTCGATGCCACCGGGGCCGCAACGGGGCTCGGAGCTTCGGCGACGACACTGGCAGGAGCAGCGACCGACACAGCCGCGGTCGACTCCGTGCCCGTATCCACCGTCTTCGGGGAGACCTGGGCCACGGGAGCCGCGCTCGAACCCGACTCGACAGTGCTCGCGGCCCCCCCGTCCATCCTGCCCGCCGCCGGCATGCCCATGAACCCACCGCCGAACGGCGCGGTCTGCAGGGAGCTCGTCACGTATGACAGCGAATATCCGCTGACGAAGCTGGCCCGGAACGCCGCCGGACCGCTCAGCTCGGGCTCCGGCTCCTCCATCCCCTTCCCCGCCACCTCAGGAGTCGCGACAGGCGAGGTCGCGGCCGACGCCCCCACCGCGCTCGCGAGCGCCTCCGCCGCGCGCTGCGTGGGGCCCACCTCGGCCACGGGCGGCGGCGCCGTCACGGCCTCCGCCACCTTCCTCGCGGGCAGGCCCAGGTCCTTGTCGTACTCGACGCGCAGGTCCGCGTCCGTGAGGATCTCCATCGCCTCGGTCATCCGGGCGCGGAGCGCGTCCACCTGGTCCGCGTCCACGAGCGCGTACACCGCGATGGAGTCCGGCGCATAGAGTTCCATCAACCGCGAATAGGCGGCGTGGATCTCCTCCATCTGCGCGGTGACGGGGACCTCCAGGAGCTCGTAATAGGTCTGCTGCGCGAAGGGCTTCATGGCGTGGCGGGAATGGGGGTTCCGTCGATTGCGAGCAAGCGCGCGGCGATGCGTTGAATGGCCAGAGCCGCCGGGGAATCCGGCCGCTCGATGAGAACGGGGCGCCGCTTTCGCACCGCGCGCCACGCCTCATCGTCATACCGGATGGCCCCCAGGTCATCCATGTCGATCCCAAAGAACTTCTTCCACGCCGAGGCCACGGCTGTTCCCACGTTCAGGTCCGCGTCCGTCCGCGCCTGGTTCACCACCAGCCGGATGCGGAAGGCCGCCAGCTCCCGCTCCAGTCGCTCCGCACCCACCGGATCCTTCCGCCTCACCTGCTCGAGCACGTCATGCAGGGTGCGCAGCGAGCCCTCCCGCGTCGTGAGCGCGCTGTCCACCAGGTCCTGGATGCCGTACTGCGCCTCCATCTGCTGCAGCCTCCGGAAGAACGCCGCCTTCGCGAAGCGGTACGCGTTCTCCACCGACGTGGGCTCCGGCAGCACCACCAGCAGCCCATGGTCCGCCATGATGAAGAAGTCGATGGTGTTGAAGCTCGTGCCCGCGCCCAGGTCCAGGATGAGGTAGTCCGCCTGCGCCCCCAGGAGCGTCTTCAACAGCTTCTGCTTCTGCGCGTACTTGAGGTTGGCCGCATCCAGCGCGTCCTGCGCGCCGGCGATCAGCGACAGCCGGGGCACGCCCGTGGGGACGATGACGTCCTCCAGCCGGGCCTTGTTGCGCCGCAGGAAGTCGGACAGCGTCGCCTCCGGCTGCCCTACCCCCAGGCACGTGTGCAGGTTCGCCCCGCCCAGGTCCGCGTCCACCAGCAGCACGTTGAGCCCGGACTGCGCCAGCGCCACGCCCAGGTTGGCGGACACCATCGACTTGCCGATGCCGCCCTTGCCGCCACCCACCGCGATGATGCGACGAGGCCGCTCGCGACGTCCCAATCCCGGCGGTCCCGCATGCACCGGTTCGGGGGTCGGGGACCCCAGGGCACGGGCATCGGCCTGGGGTGCTCGCGAAGGTTTGGACATGGGCAGTCGCATCAAAGCCCGTCCTACCGCCCGAGTCGACTCCCCGCCAATCCCTGGCCATTTCCTGAATCAGCCCCCACGTCCTTCAGAGGAGACGACCCAAGAATTACAGGGCTCGCAAGGCTGACCAGTGAACAACCGAGCGAGCGAGCCGCCCTACTCGTCCAGCAGCTCCACGTTCCAGTACGAAGCGTCCGCGAGGTGCAGGAAGGGCAGCCACTCCTGATACGTCACCTTGCGCGAAGCACCGCGGAACAGGGGCGTCCAGCGCGGGCGCACCGGCTTCTTGAGCAGTCTCATGTCGGCCTGCTCCGGCGTGCGGCCCCCCTTCTTCAGGTTGCACGGCACGCATGAGCACACGACGTTCTCCCACGTCGTCTTGCCCCCCTGCGTGCGGGGCATGACGTGGTCCAGGTTCAGCTCGCTGCGAGGGAGGTTCTTTCCGCAGTACTGACAGGTGTCCGCGTCGCGCGCGTAGATGTTGAGCCGGGAGAAGCGCACCCTCCCGCGCGGGAGGTGGTCATACGCGCTGAGCACCAGCACCCGGGGAACGCGGATGGTCCGGTTGATGGTGGTGATGCAATCGTTGGTGGCGCTCAATGCCGCCCAATCGGCGAACTCGTAGAGTCGGTACTGCTGGTCGATGGCCTTGGCGACGCCCTGATACAGCAGCGAGAACGCCCGCTTCACCGACGTGACGTGCACCGGTTGGTAGTACCGGTTGAGTACGAGGACGGCGCTGTTGATCATGGTGGTTTCCCGGGACTTGCGGTCGCCACGCTTTCAGCGACCGATTCGAGTTCCTCCTTCGCGAGGCAGCGGACGTCGAGGACCACCTCGCCATCCGCCATCCTGCCAATAACCGGCACTCCGCCGCCGCGCAGGCGTTCGAGGAATGATTCCGGCGCACCTACGGTGAGCCTGCACGCGAAGGAAGGCAAGCGGGCCAGCGGCATGGCGCCCCCGCCCACTTGTCCCACCACCTCGTCCACCCGAACACTCACACCTCGCTCGGCCAGCAAGGCCTGGAGCCGCAGCGCTCGGGCGCGCAGCTCATCGGCCGGCTGGGCAAGCAGCCTGTACGTGGGGACGGCCTCCGGCCTGCCATCCCGGTACAACTCCAACGTGGCCTCCAGCGCGGCCACCGTCAGCTTGTCCACACGCAAGGCCCGCGTGAGCGGATGCGCCTTGATGCGCGACACCAACGCAGAGCGTCCCACCACCACGCCCGCCTGCGGCCCGCCCAGCAGCTTGTCTCCGGAGAAGGCCACCACGTCCGCCCCCGCCGCCACGACTTCGGGCACCGTGGGCTCCTGGCTCAGTCCCTCTCCCGCCATGCGCACCAGCGCGCCGGAGCCCAGGTCCTGGAACACGGGCACGTCGCGCTCCCGACCGAGCCCGGCCAGCTCCGCCACGCTCGCCTCCTCCGTGAAGCCCACCACCGCGAAGTTGGAGCGGTGCACCTTCAACAACAGCCCCGTCTCCGCGCCCACCACGCTCGCGTAGTCCGCCAGGCGCGTGCGGTTGGTGGTGCCCACCTCCACCAGCTTCGCTCCGGACTGGCGCATGACGTCCGGCACGCGGAAGCCGCCGCCAATCTCCACCAGCTCCCCGCGCGACACGACACACTCGCGGCCACCCGCCAGCGCGGCCAGCACCAGCAGCACCGCTCCCGCGCAGTTGTTGACGACGAGCGCATCCTCCGCGCCGGTGAGCTGACGCAACAGCCCCACCACGGGCGCATACCGGCTGCCGCGCTCGCCTTCGTCCAAGTCGTATTCGAGGTTCGAGTACCCCCGCGCCACCTCCGCCACCCGCGCCACCGCCTCCGGCGCCAACGGCGCGCGCCCCAGGTTGGTGTGCAGCACCACCCCCGTCGCGTTCAGCACGGGACGCAGGCCCGGCGTGGCCAACGTGCTCAGCGCCTCGCCCACGTCCGCGTCCTCGAAAGCGCGCGGCTCGCCCTGGAGCAGTCGGGCTCGGACCCGCTCCACCGCGAGCCTCAGCGCGGACACGGCCCGGGCCCTGGGAACACCCGCAAGCAGTGGCTCCAGCGAGGGCCGCCGCAGGAGCTGCTCGATGGAGGGGAGTGCGCGCAACAGCGCGTTCTTCCCGCCGTCTACGCTGTTCGACGGGGGTCCCACGCCTCCGAGTCTAGGAGACGTGGCACCCAATCTCCAAACGACGGGGAGGTGTCATGCAGGTGACGGCCTGCTCGCGCCGGAGTGCGGCGCGGCGCTCTCCGCTCGACTCAGGCAGGCGTCAGGTACAGGCTGATTTCCTCGGAAGCTCCCGGCAGCCGGAAGTACTTCTCGAACCGCAGCCCCATTCGCTCCAGCACCTTGATGGAGCTGGCGTTGTCCTTCGAGACGATGGCCGCGATGCGCTTCAAACCGAGGTCCTTCTGCGCGTAAGCGAGCGTGGCGGAGACCGCCTCCTGGGCATAGCCCTGCCCCCAGTACGCGGGCAGCAGCGCGTAGCCGATGTCCACGTACTCCAGCGAGTCGCGCTTGAGCAGGCCACACATCCCCAGCGGCGCGCCGTCCGACTTGCGCTCCACCAGGTACAGGCCGAAGCCATGGCGCTCGTAGCTCGCGTGGGGGCCGTTGGTGATGTAGCCCCACGCGTCCTCGAGCGTCTTCACACCCCGGTCGCCAATGAAGCGCAGCCACGCCGGCTCATTCACCAACACCAGGATGAAGGGCGCATCCTCCCGCGTCACCCGACGCAAGACGAGCCGCTCTGTCTCCAGGACTTTCATGCGAAATTCTCCCGGCAAAGCCCGAGGCAACCCTGGACGGAAGTGTCCGGACACGTCAGCCTGCGAGCCCCCTTGGAGGATGTACCACGGATGTCCACCCCCTCGAGCCCCGACTCCCGGTTCCAGATTGAAGTCCTCAAGCTGCTCCTCCAGGTCGCCAGTGGCGACGATGGCGTGAGCCGCGAGGAAATCGACCACATCATGGGCGCCGCGCGAGGCATGAGCGTGCCGCTGCCGGAACTGGCCGAGCTGGCGAAGTGCCTCCAGAACGGCGTCCCGCTGCCGGCGCCCAACCTGGGCGTCCTGCGCTCCAATCCCCAGGCGGTCATCGAGGCGACCCACGCCCTCATCTCCAGCGACGGCCACATCCACCCGAGTGAAATCGAGATGCTGCGGCAGATTCGCGAGATGCTGGGTGTCACCAGCTGAAGCGGATTGAACGGGGACACAGGGCCGGGAGGAGCGCTCCCGGCACCGTGTCCGCCCGGCGCGACTACGCGTCGACCTCGTCGACTTCCAGCTCGCTGCCCGCGCCGCTGAGCAGCTCCAGCAGCTCCGCCACGCCGCCCTCGCTGTTCTTCAGCGAGGTGAGCTTGCCGCCGCCGAGGAACTGCATGATGAACTGCTTGCGCATCTCACAGCGTCCGCCCTGGATTTCACCCAGGACGGTCAGCGTGTTCGGCTCGCCCTCGCCGACAATCTGGTCGACGATTTCGCAATTGCCCAGCACGAGCACCGTGGAGTGCAGCTCCGCCGAGCCGACCTTCAGGTCTCCGAGGACGAGCAGCCCACCGGGGCCCTTCACCACCAACTTCTCCACGTCCATGTCACCGATGACGACGACGCAGTCGCGCGACTCCAGCGTGCGCGACTGGTCCGTCAACTCGTCATGCAGCTCGATGCCGGTTCGCAGCATCGCGGAGATATCGACGGGGGCCG
This sequence comes from Myxococcus sp. AM011, assembly GCF_013372595.1. NCBI lineage: Bacteria > Pseudomonadati > Myxococcota > Myxococcia > Myxococcales > Myxococcaceae > Myxococcus > Myxococcus sp. AM011. The sequence continues at coordinate 8,823 of NZ_JABXEM010000129.1, read as the reverse complement.
CGAGCAGCGCGTCCTCGTCCAGCGCGGTCAGCCTCTCGTCGGCGGCCGCGAGTGCATCGGCGTGGTCCTGGAGCTTCTTGGGGAGCTGAGTCATGTCTATTGCCGTGAATACCCCAGATCCGGCCCCGGGGAAGCCACCATCGACCGCGAGTGTGGCCCCCGGTACGAATCCCGCCCCCTGAGCGTGCGGCCCGCCTCCTAGGGCCGGAGCTTGAGGTGCAACAGGTCCGAGCGGCGCAGGCGAGGGGTGTACCAGGTCCCATCCAGCTCGAAGGGCCCGGCCAGGTCCCCCGTCACCACGACGCCGTCCCCACGGGCGCCAGGAGGAGGCCCGACGCGAGCGGGTCCAGCCCCCGGACCCACCGCGTCCCCAGGTCGGGAGCGAAGCTCGACACCGTGGGACGGCCCGGAGCCACGTCCTCGGGCGGACCGACGGCGCCGAGCCCCAACAGCCGCCCCCACCCGGACTGAGCCGTGGTGATGCTCCCCGAGGCGTCGACGACGAGCGAGCCCAGGCCCAGGCTGCGCCCCAGGTCATCCTGGAACCGCCTCAGCGCCACCTCCGCTCCGGTGGCGCTCAGCCGCCCCAACAGGGCATCCCGCTGACCGTCATAGGAGTCATCCGGTTCCAGGCTCGCGTAGGACGTGCCCGCGAAGGTGAAGCATCCGTCGAAGGTCCCCGTGAAGGCCACGCTCCCGTCCGGAAGGACACCCACGTCGTAAACATCCGCGTAGTGGCCGGAGGGCGTGGGCAGCAACCACGACCCGAGGGGCGCACCACTCATGCTCCACCGCGCCACGAACGGGCCTCGGTAAGTGATGGCGCCCGCGCCGAAGTCGGTGCCCGGGGCCGCCCAGCCGCCGACGGTGACATTCTCCCGCGCGTCCACGGCCACGCTCAGCGCCTGGGTGCCACGCAGCGCCTGCCCGGCCGGCACCCCCGAGCCCGCTGGTAGGCGCCGTCCCGCTGGACCTTCAGAGGGTGACGACGTCCGTCCGCTCGGCCGACGGAGGACTGGACTGAGGCTGCTCCACCCTGCTGATGACGACGAAGCCACCGTCGGGCACTGGGGCCGTGAGAGTCGAGAGCTCCGCCGCCGGGTCATTCGACTGCGTCACCCAGGCCGTCGAGCCCGACGGAGGCGTGCCCTGGTAGGAACAGAACGGCTCGCTGTCGGTGATGACGACGAGTCGCGGCGCGACGGAGAGCAGCCCTCGCTCCTCCATCTCGGACGAAGCGAAGCGCATCCCATCCGCGGCCCCTTCGAGCAACGCGAAGGCGTGACGCCCCGACGTCGTCACCACGTCCGTCACGTCCAACTCCACCCACTGGTCCTGCTTCAGCGCACCCAGGTCCCCCACCACGCCCCCCATGATGGTCGGCTTGTTGTGCCAGCCCGTCGTTGCTTCATCGAACGGCTCGGCCTTGAACAGCCGGGGCCCATTCCCCGAGGCATCCAGCGCATACAGGCGAAGCAACACGCGGCGCACCGGCGCCGTCCCGAGCTGGACGTCGAACTCCAGATAGCTCTCCGCGCGCGGTGACGCATCCACTCGCAGCGAGGCCTCCCGGTAATGTTGCGGCGCGGGGCTCTCCGGCGTGACGAAGGTGTCCTGCGACGCGAGGACAGTCGTGGCGAGGACCTCCTGGCGCGTCAGGCACTCATCCGTCGGAGAAGTCCGAGGCGTGCCCGTCCAGACGAGCAACTGGGGCTCGAGTGAAGACGCCTCGCGCGAGTGGAATGACACCTCATCGCTGGAATTGGCATACAGGCCGAAGGTGACGTCTCCATTGCCTCGCACCTGGTCCGTCACGTCGTAGTCCGCGAAGCCAGACGCCGCGAGGAACGGCGCGCGGTCCAATGTGTCGCCCAGCTTCGACGGGCGGGTGTTCCAGGTGACGCTCGACTCGCTCCAGGCGCCTTGCGTCGAGAAGACCGAGGGCCCGCCCTCCGTGCCATCCTCCGTCACTCGCAGGCGCAGCACCGCGCGCTGCACCGTCTCCGTCAGCCCCTGCACGGAGAAGCGCAGGTGGGCCTCCCGCTCGGGCGTGCTTCCGATGCGGAGCGACTCCGACACGCCACCATCCGAGGACGCCGGCGCATCGGCGGAGACGAACGTGTCGGCGCTCGGCGCGAAGGCCACGGGCGCCCCCGACACGGGGATGGGCTCGGGGCGCGGTGGCGGATGGTCCTTCACGGACTCGACGGTGAGGACGAGTTGGGGGCGCAGCGTGGGGTCCGGATGCTCGCTGGACGCGAGCGTCACGCCATCCTCGCTGTCACCGCCCATGAAGATGTCGAGATAGCTGTTCTGGGAGACGTTCAAGTCACTGACGTCCAGCTCCATCCACGTCCCACTGGCGACGGGGCCCGCGCTGACGAGCGCCCAGTACCCACCCCACTGAGGACGGGTGTCCCACGTCGTCTGCTCGTTCCAGGTCCGGACTCCCGGCGGGTCGTAGACGGTGGGCCCGTCCGCCGTGCCCTCCAGCACGTACAGACGAAGCCTCGCGGCCGTCATCGTCCCCTCGAAGGGCTGGATGAGGAACTTGAGGTACGCCTCGGCGTCGGGCGAGCGGCCGAGCACCAGCGTCTCCGATGAACCGAAGCCCATCGTCGGAGACGTGGCCACGACGTGCGTGTCCGCCGCCGCGACGAACGTCACCGAGCGCGTGGTGAGGTTCTCGTTCCGCGCCTCTGGAGGGGCGACCACCTCCGGAGTGGAACGGGATGCCACACCCTGGGAAGCCCCGCACCCACTCAGGAGCGCGAGCACCACACCCCAGCCCCACCACCCCGCCCCGACCGCCGTCCGACTCACGTCACCACTCCCTTGTGACCAGAGAGGGCGGTGGATGAGCAACAGTCACGCCATCCCGGTCGGCGCGCTCCCCCTGCCGGACAGGGGGCGAGGGAGCGAGCACCGCGCCCGGGAGCGTTCGTCAGTACACGTTGTACTTCTTGCGCAGCGCCTCGTGCTCCTCCGCGTTGCGGGAGGGGCGCAGCGTCTTCTGCGCGTCGTGCAGGTAGTACCAGAACTCGCTCTGCGTCGGCGCCATGGCTGCCTGGAGCGACTCCACCGTGGGCGCGCCGATGGGGCCCGGAGGCAGGCCCTTGCGGTGACGCGTGTTGTACGGGTCCTCGGGGTCCCTGAGCCGCTGGAGGAAGGCCTTGCGGTCATTCCACTGCGCCAGCACGTACCGCGACGTCGCGTCCACGCCGAGCGGGTAACCCTTGTCCACGCGCTTCCAGAGGATGCCCGCCACCAGTGGACGCTGGGCCGGCACGGGCTCCTCGCGCTCCAGCATGGAGGCCATCACCACCACCTCGTGGAGCGTCCGCCCGCTCTTGGAGATGACTTCCCGGTTGGGCGTGAAGAAGCGCTCCGCGAAGGCATTCAACTGGCGCTGGATGAAGTCCTCGACGTCGAACTTCCCCGGAATCACGCCGTAGGACTCCGGATACAGATAGCCCTCCAACGTGGTGGTGGGCAGTGGGAACGGCGCGGTGAAGCGACTGGGATTGCTGGCCGCGGTGATGTACGCGCCCGCGGTGATGTAGCCCGCCGCGGTGAGCGCCGCGTCGGTGTCTCGCAGACGCCAGCCCTCGACCACGAGGAACGGGATGTCATCGGGGAGCGGATTGCCCTCCAGCGCCATGGCCAGCTCCGCCACCGTCATGGACGCGCTCACCGGGTGCCGTCCCGCCTTGGGCGAGAACGAGCCGCGACGGAAGAGGTGCCAGCGCCAGATTCGCGCATCCGTGATGAGTCCCTGGTTGGCGAGCAACACGCCCAGGCCTCTTCCGGAGGTGCCCTTGGGAACGGTGAACTCGACGGGGGCGGCACCGGGGGCCGCGACGGCTTGATGCGCCGCTTGCTCCACCCACCAGAACGCGCCCGCACCCGCGACCGCCAACAGCACGAAGACGACTGCCAGACCCACGAGGAGTTTCTTCATCGCGGCGCAGGGTAGCACCGTCGCCACGCCGTGCATCCATTCGAGTCACCGGATGTCCGCTCCCGAGCGCTGGCCCGGCCGCCAACCGGGCGACACGGGCACACGAGGCACATATTCGCAACCGTTGCACCCCACCCTGACCCCGAGGACGACCCCGTATGGCCACTCAAGCCAGCAAGCTCCAGGGCAGCTACCTCACGACTCGTGACGGAACGCAGATCTACTTCAAGGACTGGGGGCCCAAGGACGGACAGCCCATCGTCTTCTCCCATGGCTGGCCCCTCTCGGCCGACGCCTGGGAAGACCAGATGATGTTCCTGTCCGAGCGGGGCTTCCGCACCATCGCGCATGACCGTCGCGGCAACGGACGCTCATCGCAGCCCTGGGAAGGGCACAACATGGACACCTTCGCGGATGACCTCGCGGAGCTGACCGCCGCGCTCGAATTGCGAAAGGCCGTGCACGTCGGCCACTCCACGGGCGGCGGCGAGGTGACGCGATACATCGGACGCCACGGGACTTCGCGCGTCGGCAAGGCCGTGCTCATCAGCGCCGTGCCTCCCATCATGCTCAAGACGGACTGGCACCCGAACGGCCTGCCGATGAAGGCCTTCGACGAGATCCGCTCCGGCGTGCGCTCCGACCGCTCGACCTTCTACAAGGACCTGAGCATGGCGTTCTACGGCTTCAACCGGCCGGGAGCGAAGGTCTCCGAGGGACTGAGGGAGAGCTTCCGCATCCAGGGCCTGCAGGGCTCCATCAAGTCCGAGTACGACACCGTCAAGGCCTTCTCGGAGACGGACTTCCGCGCGGACCTGGCGAAGTTCGACGTGCCCACGCTGGTGATGCACGGCGATGACGACCAGATCGTCCCCTTCGAGGGCGGAGGGAAGATCACCGCCACGCTGGTGAAGGGCGCGCAGCTGAAGGTCTACAAGGGCTTCCCGCACGGCATGTGCTCGACCCACAAGGACGTCATCAACGAGGACCTGCTGCTCTTCATCAAGGGCTAGCTCGACGTACCGACAGCGCGGGCGGGCTCGCTCGAGCGCCCGCGCAGGTCGCCTTCATCTGGAAGGATCAGCCGCCCACCATCTTCAGGAAGCGCCGCTGCAGTTCCTCGGGAGACACCTCTTCGATGCGCTTGGAGAGCGCCCAGCGGTGGCCGAACGGGTCCTGGATGTGGGCCACGCGGTCTCCGTAGAACTCGTCGGTGATGGGGCGCTCCAACACGGCTCCCGCGGCGATGGCGCGCTGGGCCACCCCATCCACGTCGTCGACAGAGAGGTGGAGCATGCTCGTCGCCCCTCCCCGGCTCTGCGGCCCGACGATTCCGTACTCCGGATGCTCGTCCGCGAGAGACAGCGCGACTCCGCCCAGGAGCATCTCCGCATGGCCCAATCGGCCCGAGGGCTCCACCAGCCGCATCCGCTCCTCCGCGCCGAAGACCTGCGAATAGAACGTGAGCGCCGCGGTCGCGTTCTTCATCACGAGCTGGATGCCCAGCCGAGGCTGGGGGGACACGTCCTGCTTCATGCCTGCCGTGGTGTCTGTCTTCATCACGAACCTCCTGGTTCAAGGGTGGATGCCCCGAGTCTGCCTATCGCGCGCGCCCAGGGATTGGAAGAAATGCACCAGGCGCCCCCTCTTACAAAGTCTGACGAGCAGGTTTCTCGAGGCGATGTGACACCGATTTGATGAGACACCTGTTTTCCGAAGGCCGTCATGAACCGCCCACAGCAGGGCATGCGAGCCTGATCCGCCCCACTCCCAGGATGGGTGACGCCCTCTGCTCCCCTCCGCGCCCATCCCTATTCATTCACTACCACCGACCTGGACTTCTCCGGGCGAGACACAGGAGGAAGGCACCATGCAGACTGGAACCGTGAAGTTCTACAATGAGACCAAGGGGTTCGGCTTCATCACGCCGGATGAAGGAGGCACGGATGTGTTCGTGCACGTCACCGACCTCGACCCGTCCACGAAGGGAACACTCCGCGAGAGCGACAAGGTCGAGTTCGAGGTGAAGACGGAGCGGAAGGGAAAGATGGCGGCGAACGTCAAGCCCATCTAGCGGTGTCGTCCTTCCAGAAGCAGTCTCGCGGCCGAGGGAAACCCCACCCTCTGCCCCTCGGAGGCCGTCGTGCTCCGCCCCATGCAGGGCATGCGGTCCTGCGAACGCTCCGCTCCAGGCCCGGATGGCTCTATCCCAACCGTTCCTAGATTCACTACCACCGACCTGGAAGTCCCCAGGCGTGGTCACAAGGACAGCAGCATGAAGACTGGAATCGTGAAGTGGTTCAACGACGCCAAGGGCTTTGGTTTCATCACCCCGGATGACGGAGGCGAGGATGTCTTCGCCCATCACTCCGCCATCAACGCGGACGGCTTCAGGTCGCTCGCCGAGAATCAGCGGGTCGAATTCGAAGTGACGAAGGGACCGAAGGGCCTCAACGCGCAGAACATCAGGCCGATTTAGGGACCCCAAGGAACGAAGCAGCCGCGGGTGGGAACAACAGTCCTGCCCTCGGCTGCTCGAACGCGGCCCCGCGCAGGGGGACGTCCTAGCGCGCGGCGCTCTTGATGACGGGCAGCTTGGGCGCCCGGCCGTAGAGCAACTGGTAGGTGTTGTACGAGCGCAGGACGCGTTTGATGTAGCCGCGCGTCTCGGAGATGGGAATCTCCTCCACCCACGCGTCCAGCGGCAGGTCCGGCTTGTCCGCGCGCCAGCGATTCACCGCGCCGGGGCCCGCGTTGTAGCTGCCCACCGCGTACGGCGTGTGCCCGCCGAACTTCTTCAAGAGCCCACCCAGGTAGTGCGCGCCGAAGCGGATGTTCAGGTCCGGCTGGAGCAGTTGGTCCACCGTGAAGCGCTTGAGCTTCAGCTCCCTCGCGACGCCCTTCGCGGTGGAGGGCATCAACTGCGTGAGGCCCAACGCTCCGGCCCAGGACAGCGCCTTCGGGTCCAACGCGCTCTCCTCGCGCATCAGCGCCTGGAGCAGGTCCGCCTCCACGCCCGACACGGCGGTGTGCTTCTCGATGAGGTCTCGGAACGCGTTGGGATAGGCCACCTCCCACACCACGCGCGTCTCGCGGGTGATGCGGCCACTCAAGTCCTTGCGCAGCACCAGCCGGGCCACGGCGTGGGCGGCGCGCTCGTCACCGGCCTCGTGCAGCACCAGCACCAGCAGGCGGACGGCCTCCGCGGGCTGGTTCGTCCGGTTCACCGCGAGCAGCTCCGACGACACCGCCTCCGGGAAGCCGAGCCGCAACAGCTCGATGCCCGCGCGGAAGTGCGGGTCGTCGCCCACAGGCCCCGCGAACAGCGGCCACGGGCTTGCGGCGTCGGGCACCGCGAAGATCTCCGGGGAGATGCGCTCCAGCCGCGCCGGATCCACCGTCGTCAACTGCGAGCGCGCCATCAGCCCGTAGTACGTCGCGGGGTGCTCGACGGCGACCTTCTCGAACAGCTCCGCCGCGCCCTGGATGTTGCCCTGCTCCTGGAACGTCCGCGCCCGCCAGTACCGCGCGCGCTCCACGTCGTAGCTCTCGTCCGCCTGCGCGAAGCGCTGTTCGATGCGGTCCAGGAAGGACAGGCCCGCGTCCTCCGCCTTGCTCGTGCGCGCAATCCAGTACGCCTTGAAGAGCGCCTCGCCCAGGAAGTCGCCCTGCGGGTACAGCTTCGACAGCTCGTCCAGCCGCGCCATCGCCTCCTTGGGGCGGCCCGTCTTCACGTACAGGTCCGCCGCGTAGAACAGCGCGTCGTCCGCGAAGCTGTGGTCCGGGAACTCGCGCGCCAGCCGCTCGTACGTATCCGTCCCGCGCGCCGAGTCGACAATCGAGCGCGATGAGCCCAGCACATACAGCGCCCGCGCGAGCAGGTCGCGGTCCGAGCACTTCTCCACCACCTGCGAGAGAATCTGGATGGCGCGCGTGTGCTCGCGCTCCTTGCGCAGGCCCTTGCCGTAGGCGAAGTGCGCGCGGCACGCGAGCGGCTCCGGCAGCTTCAACTGCGCCAGCATCGGCTCCAGCTGCGTCAGGCCCTGCTTGTTGCGGTGCAGCTCCACCAGCGCCTCGCCGCGAGCGACCTTCGCCTCCTGCGGCGCCGCCTGGCCCTTGAGGCGCTTCTCCGCCTGCGTCGCGAGCGCGGACAGCGGATGCGCGCCCCACAGGCGCCACAGCGCGGCGCGCTCGGCGGCCTTGTCCTTCTTCTCGGCGGCGATGTCCGCGATGGCCATCAGCGCCTCGGCGCCCACGTTGCGGCCCCAGCTCGGAGCGGCGCGCGACGTGAGCGGCTCCAGCGCGGCCATGGCACCAGCGGCGTCCTTCTTCTTGCGCAGCACCCTCGACAGCGCCAGCCGCGCGTCCACGTACAGCCGGGACTCGGGCGACACCTGGGCCAGCAGCACGGCGGCCTCGTCGAAGCGACGCAGCCCCTCCAGCGCCACGCCCGCGTGCGTCAGACACCTGTCCTGCAGCGCGGGGTAGTCCGGCGCCAGCGCGGCCAGCTCCTTCGCGGCTGTCTCGTCATCTCCGGAGCGCACCGCGGAAAGCGCGCGAAGGTAGCGCACCGGCGGGCTGTCGCCCTCGTCCTTCAGCAGCTCGCGGGCCCGGCTGTACTGGCCCTTGTCGAAGGCCGCCCGGGCCTCCTTCTTCTTGCCCTCGCCGAAGTACGGCGCCAGGTCCTCCAGCGCGTAGCGACGGCCCCGGTGGACGACGGGCGCGGGGGGCGCGGGGTTGGGGAAAGCCGGGTTGAGGACCTCCACGAAGCCCTCGGGCACCTGCGTCTTCTCCGCGTCCGGACGCGGCGAGAGCTGGGCCTCGGAAGGGGCGTTCTCCGTATGGGACGCGGGGGCCTCCGT
>NZ_JABXEM010000128.1:0-31090 GCF_013372595.1 Myxococcus sp. AM011 | reverse complement strand
GCCCCAAGCCCCCCATGAGCTGACACCTTACGGACCCCACTCCGTGCCCGGAGGGTTGGGGTGTTCGTTTGCCCGGGACTGACCAGAAAACCAAATCAGTCACTCAGTGCCGGATGCCCGTGAAGTCCCCGGCCCCACGACGAGGAACGCAGCGATGAAGACGACCTTGAAGGCAGCAGTGGTGGCGGTGGCCGTGGTGGCGGGCGCGTGTGGCGGCGGCGGCAAGCCCGTGGCGCCTCCGCCCTCGGCGCAGGCCGCGCAGAAGCCCGTGGGCGTCAAAGCCGTCACGCCGGCCACGAAGCTGGAGGCGAGCGTCCTGCAGGCCACCGGCAACGTGCGCGCCAAGCAGGAGGCGACGCTGAGCGCGGAGGCCTCCGGCACCCTCACCAAAGTCACGGTGAATGCGGGCGACGCGGTGAAGCGCGGCCAGGTGCTCGCGCAGCTCGACACCTCCAACGCGCGCCTCACCGCCAACCAGGCCCGCGCCGCCAAGGCCGCGGCCGAAGCGGCGCTGGAGGGCGCGAAGACGGAGGTGGAGCGGGCACGGACGCTGGCGCAGTCGGGCAGCCTCGCGCGCGCCTCGCTCGACAAGGCCGAAGTGGGCTACCGCCAGGCGCAGGCCCAGGCCGAGCAGGCCGCCGCGGTCCTCGCCAGCGCGCAGGAGACGCTGCGCGACGCCACCCTCACCGCGCCCTTCGACGGCGTCATCACCACCCGCAGCCGCAACGAAGGCGACTACGTGACTCCGGGCACTGCCATCTTCGGCCTCGTCAACCCGCAGGCCCTGGAGGTGCGCGCCCCGGTGCCCGAGGCCTTCGTGGACCGCGTGAAGGTCGGCACCATCGTCAAGGGCACGCTCAATCCCTCCGGTGCTCCGTTCGAGGCGAAGGTGCGGAGCCTCGGCGCCATCATCGACTCGCAGACGCGCACCGTCGAAGTCCTCGCGGACGTGCTGCCGGCGAAGAGCGAAGGCGTCGTCCTTCGCGCGGGCGCGCTGGTGGAGCTGGACTTCTCCAACATGATGGCCACCGACGACGCGCCGGGACAGGCGGGGGTCTTCCTCCCCTCGCAGGCCGTCAACTCCAAGGGCCAGCAGGGCTTCGTCTGGGTGGTCCAGGACGGCAAGGCGCAGCGCCGTGACGTCAAGGTGGAGCGCGTGCTGCCCGGCTTCGTGCGCGTCGTCCACGGGCTCGGCCACGAGGAGCGCGTCGTCGCGGACGCCAGCCTGCCGCTCCAGAACGGCGTCGCGCTCCAGGTCGTGCAGTAGCCCTTCTCCTCCCTCCCTTCTTCGACGAGCGCCACTGCCATGCTCCAGACCTTCATCAAACACTCCGTCTTCACCGTCATGCTGATGGCGGCGGTCGTCGTCTTCGGCCTGTATGCCTATCCGCGCATCGGCGTGGACCAGTACCCCAACGTCGACATCCCCGTCGTCACCGTCACCACGCTCTTGCCGGGCGCGGACCCCGAGTCCATGGAGAAGAACGTCTCCGACCCGCTCGAGGAGGCGCTCAACACGCTCAACGGGGTGGACGAGCTCAACTCCATCAACCTGGAGAACGTCAGCCAGGTCACCATCAGCTTCAAGCTGGGCACCAACGTGGACGTGGCGGCCCAGGACGTTCGCGACCGCGTGCAGGCCACGCTGCGCGAGTTGCCCAACGATATCGAAACGCCCGTCGTGGAGAAGTTCGACATCGGCGCGGCGCCCATCCTCACGCTGTCGCTCTCCGGCGCGCTGCCCATCGAGGAGCTGACGCGCGTGGCGGAGGACGTGGTGAAGCCCTCGCTCCAGAGCCAGGCGGGCGTGGGCAGCATCGGCGTGGTGGGCGGCCGCGAGCGGGAGATTCAGCTGGTGGTCGACCCGCAGCGGCTGCGCGGCTACGGGCTGGCCATCGGCGACGTGAGCCAGGCCCTTCAATCCCAGAGCGTGGATCTGCCCGGCGGGCGCGCCACGCAGGGAGGCCGCGAGCGAATCGTCCGGCTGACGGCCGAGGCGCGCAGCGTGGAGGAGATTGGCGCCATCATCGTCGCCAGCCCCAATGGCACGCCGGTGCGCGTGCGTGACGTGGCGGCGGTGGTGGACGGCGCGCAGGAGGCGCGAGGACTTGCCCGCTCGGACACGGGCACCGCGCTCGCCCTCGTGGTGCGCAAGCAGTCGGGCGCCAACACGGTGCAGGTGGCCGAGAACGTCAAGGAGTCGCTCACGGAGCTCAACGCCGAGCTGCCCCAGGGCGTGACGGTCAGCACCATCAGCGACAACTCGACGACGATTCGCGCCTCCATCCACGCGGTGCAGGAGGACATGCTCATCGGCGGCGTCCTCTCCGTGCTCATCGTGCTCTTCTTCCTGCGGGACTGGCGCTCCACGCTCGTGTCGGCCGTCGCGCTGCCGGTGAGCGTCATCGGCACCTTCGCGGTGATGGCGCTGCTGGGCTTCACCTTCAACATGATTACGATGCTGGCGCTGACGCTCTCCATCGGCCTGCTCATCGACGACGCCATCGTGGTCATCGAGAACATCGTGCGGCATCTGGAGGAGGGCAAGACGCCCATGAAGGCGGCGCTGGAGGGCACCTCGCAGATTGTCATCGCGGTGCTCGCGGTGACGCTCGCCATCGTCGCCGTGTTCATCCCCGTGGCCTTCATGGAGGGGACGATTGGCCAGTTCTTCTTCCAGTTCGGCGTCACGGTGGCCGTGGCGGTGCTCATCTCCTACGCGGTGTCGATGACGCTCACGCCCATGCTCTCCAGCCGCCTGCTCAAGGCCCACGCCCACGGCGGGCCCCGCAACCGCGTGAGCGCCTCCATCGAGCGCGGGCTCGTGGGGATGGAGCGCGGCTATCGCCGCATCCTCGGCTGGGTGCTGGAGCGACGCGCCCTGGCCATCGCCGTCGCGGTGGGCGTGCTGGTGCTGACGCTGGGCATGGCCCGCTTCCTCAAGTTCACCTTCATCCCGCCCTCCGACAACGGCGCGGTGCGCGTGACGCTGGAGCTGCCCGTGGGCTCCACGCTCGAGGACACCGAGCGCGAGCTGGGAATCGTGGCCGCGCAGGTGCGCCCCCTGGAGGGCGTGAAGGAGACGTTCAGCACGGCGGGCGGTGGCACGCTCGAGGAGGTGCACAAGGGCGAGGTGCTGGTGAACCTGGTGCCGCGCAAGGAGCGCGCCTTCGACCAGGAGGCCTTCAAGGTGCGCCTGCGTGACGCGCTGGCCGAGCGCCCGGGGGTGATGCTCTCCGTCCAGGACGTCTCCGGCGTCGGTGGTGGTGGCCGCACCCAGCAGGTCCAGTACGTGCTGCGCGGCACGGACTGGCCCCAGGTCGTCGCGTCCAGCGAGAAGCTGCTCACCCTCATGAAGTCCCACCCCAGCTTCACCGACGTCGACACGACGTTCCGCAGCGGCAAGCCGCAGTTCGACGTGCGCGTGGACCGCGAGCGCGCCGCGCAGATGGGCGTGCCCGCGGCCCAGGTGGGCGTCGCCCTGCGGGCCTACCTGGGGCGCGACGAGTTCATGACGTACCGCGAGGGCGGCGAGACCTATGACGTGAAGCTGCGCCTGCCCGACGCGACGCTCGCCTCCGAGGAGGCACTGGGACAGCTCACCGTGCGCACCACGGGTGGGCAGTTGGTGGAGCTGCGCAACGTGGCCAGCATCACCCCCTCCGAGGGGCCGGTGCAGATTGACCGGATGAACCAGAAGCGGCAGATCACCCTGCTCGCCAACCTGGCGCCCGGCTACACCCTGGGCGAAGGCATGAGCTTCCTCACCGCGCAGGCGGAGCAGGTGCTGCCCCAGGGCGTGGTGGGAGGCTTCGCCGGCAACGCGAAGGAGCTGAACAAGACCGTCGGCGCGTTCGCGACCGCGCTGGGGCTCGGCATCCTCCTGCTGTACATGATTCTGGCGGCGCAGTTCGGCAGCTACGTCCACCCGTTCACCATCATGTTGTCGCTGCCGTTCGCGCTCATCGGTGCCATCGGCGCGCTGCTGCTGTCGGGCCACGCCCTGTCGATGATTGCCCTCATCGGCGTCATCATGCTGATGGGCCTCGTCGTGAAGAACGGCATCCTGCTGGTCGACTTCACCCAGCAGCTTCGAGATGCCGGCAAGAGCGCTCGCGACGCGCTGCTGGAGGCCGCGCCGGTTCGCCTGCGTCCCATCCTCATGACGACCATCGCCATGGTGGCCGGCATGATTCCGGTGGCGCTCGCCAAGGGAGACGGCGCCGAGACTCGCGTGCCGATGGCGCTCGTCATCATCGGCGGCCTCATCAGCTCCACGGTGCTGACGCTGGTGGTGGTGCCCGTCGTCTACTCGCTGCTGGACGGGCTCTCCGCCCGCTTCAGCCGTCGCAAGAGTGACTCCCATGCGTCGGAGGCAGTGGTCGCGCCGAGCGGCCCGCTCCTCGCGGAGGAGGGCTCCCACTGAGACACGAGCCCACGCCCCGCTGAAGGCGGAACCGGGAGCCACACACCCGGTTCCGCCCCCTTCCACCTGATTCACGAGGTCGACGCTCCGGTCCTCTCAAGGGACCGCGACGTACTTCGTGTGTCCTCTGCTCCTGACGCATCCACCTCGGTCTCCACCATGCTCCTCCATGCGCTCATCACCAGCGTCCTGCTGACGCAGGCCCCCACTTCCCAGCCGGCGCCCGCCACCACCGACACACCCATGCGGGACACGGCGTCCCAGGCGGCCTCCAGCGACTCCGCCGTGCCGATGCCCGCGCCTGGCACCAAGGCGACCGCGCTCCCGCTGCTCACCCTCGACGAGGCCATCGCCCTCGCGGAGAAGCAGAGCCCCAGCCTCGACGCCGCACGTGCGCGCCTTCAGCAGTCCAAGGAGCTGGGCAACAAGGCCTGGTCCGGATACCTCCCCAGTGTCACCGCGAGCGGCTCGTACATCCGCAATCCGCAGGAGCTGACGTTCGCCCTCCCCGGTGCTCCGGACCCCATCACCTTGCAGAAGCGGGACCAGCTCTCCGGTCAAATCTCCGCGCGGCAGGCCCTGATTGTCCCCACGCTGTGGCCCGCCATCAAGAATGCCTACCTGGGCGAGAAGGTGGCGGGGCTGACGGCGGAGAACTCGCGCCGCGAGATTCTCTTCTCGGTGGCCCAGGCCTATCTCGGAGCCGCGAGCCTGCGGGAGGCCATGGCGGTGCAGGAGCAGCTCCTGGAGGTCCGCCGCGGCTTCGAGCGCGACGCCCAGAACCGCTTCGAGGTGGGTGACGTGGAGCGGCTGGCGCTGCTGCGCGCGACGCTGGACCGCAAGCAGGCCGAGCAGGAGGTGGTGCGAAGCCGCAATGCCTATGCGACGGCGAAGAGTTCTCTCGCCGCGCTCCTCGCGCGACCGGTGGACTTCGACGTGGCGCCTCCCAAGCAGACGGCCGTGTCACTCCCCGCCGAGACAGGGGATGCGGCGTCCGCCGAGAAGACGGCCCTGGACCGGCGGCCGGATGCCTCGGCGGCGCGCCTCAACGTGGACCTGGCTCGCGGCGGGCGCAAGCAGGTCGTCATGGAGTACCTCCCCAGCCTGCATGCCACGGGCAACGTCTCGACGAGCAACACCGCCGGCCTCACCGGCGTGGCGTCCACGTGGACCGCGGGGCTGGCCCTGTCGTGGAACCTGTTCGACGGCGGACTGCGCGAGGCCAACCTGCGGGAGTCCTCTGGAAAAATCGCCGAGGCGAACGCCAACCTGCGCGGCACCGAGGAGAAGATTCGCGACGAGGTGCGCAAGGCGCGCAGCGAGCTGGAGAGCTCGGAGGTCAACCTCAGCACAGCCGAGGAGCGGGTGAAGCTGGCATGGGAGAGCGCGCGCCTGGCGAAGCAGAGCTTCGATGCGGGAGCCTCGACGTACCTTCAGGTGACGGACGTCAACGCGACGCTCGCGAGCGCGCAGATGTCCGCCGTGACGGAGGCGCTCAACGTGCAGTTGTCGCGTCTCGCCCTGGCCCGCGCGACGGGCCTCTTCGACCCCACCGGCAACGCCCTGGCGCCCGTGCAGTAGCCGCGACTCGACGAACGCCATGAAGAACGCATCCACGATGAACGCGTCTCTGCATCACGCCCGGCTCCTCGTCGTGCTGCATGCCGTCGGCCTCCCATTCGTGAGTCGGGCGCAGGACGTGCCCGCCCCGCCGAGTCCCAGCTCCGCGCCACTCGCTGGAGAAGTATCGGTCGAAGGCGCGGCACCCACGCCCGCGACGCTGGTCGGGCGCATCGAGCGCATCGACATCCAGGGCAACACCCGCACACAGGAGTCCGTCATCCTCCGGGCCATGCGCATGGCTCCGGGGGATGTGCTCACCACCGGGGACGCCGACGAGCTGAAGCGCAGGCTCCTCAACCTCCAGCTCTTCAAGAGCGTGGAGGTGCTGACACGTCCCGAGGGCCAAGGCGTCGGACTCCAAGTCACCGTGGAGGAGCGCTGGACGCTGCTGCCCATCCCCGTCTTCTCCTCGGGCAAGGGACAGTGGCAGGCGGGTGTCTTCGCCGTCGAGAGCAACCTGTTCGGGCTGCGCAAGACGCTGGTGGGCGGAGGCATGTGGGGCAACCGGGGAGGCACCCTGTTCTCCATGTACCGGGACCCGAGCATCGGAGGCAGCCAGTGGACGAGCCTCCTCTCGTTCCAGTTCTCCAAGACGGACCGGGAGCGCCACGTCCGGGACGTCATCATGGACACGTACACGGACCGGCGCTTCGACATCGCGGGGACGCTCGGCTACCAGGTGACTCCCGAGCTGAATGTCGGCGCGGGCTGGTTCTCCCTCATCAACAAGCCATTGGCCTTGCCGGAGGGCCCCGAGACGCCCCAGCGCGGAGAGGTGCACGGGGTGAGCGTCTCGGCCGAGTACCTGGGCCAGGACTTCCACTTCTATTTCAACGAGGGACTGGTGGCCCGGGCGCTCTACCGCGAGGGCCTGGGCGTCATGGGCTCCTCTCGCGAGCTGCGTCAGGTGTCGCTCTTCGCGAGCTACACGCTGCCTGTCTTTGGAAACCATGCGCTGACGTTGACGGCCCAGCACGGGCAGACACGAGGAGATGCGTTCCTGGATGCGCAGCTCCTGGGAGGCCGCACGGGGAGCCGGGGCTTCGCCGCCGGGACACTGTGGGCGGAGATGGCGAGCTCCGCGACGCTGGAGTACCAGGTGCCGCTCTGGAGCCCCAGCATGCTGACCCTCACCGCGCATGCCTTCGTGGATGTGGGCCGGGTGGAGTGGCGCAACTCGCTGCTCAAGTACGTCTCTCCCGGCGTGGGCGTCCGCACCTATGTCCGGGAGGTGGCGATTCCGGCCGTCGGCGTCGAGCTGGCCCGGGACCCGCTGTCGGGAGACCTGGTGACCTCGGTGGCGGTGGGCTTCGGTTTCTAACGGCCTTCGGAGCGCGTGCTCACATGATGACCGTCGTTTCGATGATTCCCAGGCAGCGCGCCGCCATTCTCACGGCGGCGCGCGAGGCCTTTTCCCGGAGGGGCTTCACACAGACCTCCATGCAAGACATTGCTCGAAGCGCGAGCCTGTCACCGGGGATGCTCCACTCCTATTTCAAGACCAAGAAGGACCTGTTCCACGCGGTGGTGGACCAGGTCTGGACGGTGGCCCTCTCCGAACTCGAGGCCGCGGTCTGGGACGCGCGGACTCCCGAGGTGCGGTTGCAGACGTTCATCGAAATCCGCCAGGGGATGGTGGAGCGGATGGTCCGGGAGCTGCGCATCACAACCGCGGCGCTTCGCGACATCCTTCCCCTCGTCGAGCCGTGCCTCGCCGGCCCCCGGGCTCGCGAGCTCGCGCTGCTGGAGGCCATCTTCGAGGAAGGCAGGGTCCGGAGAGCCTTCACCGTCTCCAACCCCCGGGCCACCGCACGTGCACTCGCGGCGGGACTGCATCAAATCGAGTGCACCATGGTGCGCTTCTGCCTGATGCCAGGACCGCGCGCCTCCCACCTTGAGTGAGCCCTCACCCGCCGCAAGCGACGCGGTGGACGAGCCCGTACACGCCGTAGCGCACCATGTACGGCAGCGCGTACTCCGGGAAGGCCGCCGCCGCGCGCTTCTCCAGCTCCGCGTGGTGCGGCGCCGCCGCGTCACCGCACAGCTCCGCCTTGCGCCCGCCCAGCTCCGCCGCGTACGTCGTCACCACCGTCACCATTCCATCCAGGTAGCGCTGCTGCGCGGCAATCGCCTCCGCCACCGGCGCTGACGTCCCCCGGCCTCCATACACCGTGGCGCGCGGCCACGCGGACAGCTCCTCCAGCGCCGCCTTCCACGCCTCGACGTCCGGCACCACCTTGCCGTCACGCACCCCGCCCTCCAGCCACGCATGCGCGCCGTGGTGCACCAGGTCTCCGACGATGAGCGCCTCGCGCCCCGGCACGTACGCCACCGTCTGCGTCACCGTGACTCCCGCGTGCTTCAGCTCCGTCAGCTCCACCTTCGCGCCCCCCTCCAGCGGCAGCGAGTACGTCCCCCGGAACGTGACGTCCACCGAGGCCTGTGCCGGATAGGTCTCCTCGGTGAAGGCCTTCGCGATGTTCACCCAGAAGTACTTCTTGTACGCGTGCACGGCGGGAATCGCCGCGGCGGTGGCCTCGCTCGCCACCACCTTCGCGCCCACGCGCTGGAACACCGCCGCGCCGTTGAACTTGTCCGGGTTCGGATGCGTGAGGACCACGTAGCGGATGGGGTGGTCCGTCCGCGAGCGGATGTGCTCCAGCACCCGATTCGCCTCCGCCTCGGTGAACTGCGCGTCGAACACCACCACCTCCGCGCCCGTGTCGTAGAAGAACGAGTGCGTGTCGAACCCGTTCGCGTCACTCGTGTAGTGCTGGACCTCCGAGTCACCCAGGTTCACCTTGGTCCCCGCGCACCCCAGCAGACACAGCGCGCCCAGCATCAACACCTTCGCGTTCATCGTGAAGCCCATGGTCGTCGTCCTCGTGTGAGAAGGCCGGAACCTCCACACGAGGCCCCAGCGAGCGAGGCGAAAGATGCTCGCGTCCCATCTGGCGCGCTTGCGCGCATCGGCCATCGATTTGCTTGAATCCGCCAACCGTCCCGGCACGCGGGCCACGAGGAGCGGCACGCCCGCATCGCCGAGTGCACTGTCGTGACGGATTCCGTTCGCGCCGCGCTGCTCACCACGTGACGTGGCTCCCCACCTCGGGGGCCAGGCTTCGCGCTTCCACTCGTGGGAAGCACGCGGGTTCCTCACGCCCCTCGCGTCACCCTGTCATGTCCGTGACGGGGCCCATTCCAGCCTCCGCGCGGCTGGCACCTGACTTGCCTTTGAGCCACCGGCGCTCAAGGGACGTCCGCCCAAGGACGTCGGAGGCGGAGCAGACATGTGCGGGCACGGACGAGGTCGATGGTGGCTGGGATTGCTGGGCGCGCTCTTGCTCGCCGGCTGCAAGGAGAGCGCGGAGACACAGGCTCCTCCCATCGAGGACCAGGAGGAGCTCCCCGATTCGGGCCCACCGCCCATCGAGGAGGAGGACGCCGGAGTCCCCGATGCGGGTGAGCCTCCCGACGCGGGCCTCCCCGAGGACGCGGGCACACCGGATGCCGGTCCAGCCAGCGGCCCTCCCCTTCCTCCGGATGCGAGCGGATGGCGCTTCCTCGGCTCCGCGCAGGGCGGACCGCGCGAGGTGCTCGGCGTCACGCAGGACGAGGGCGGCAACATCTGGGTCGCGGGCGGCGAGGACGGCCTCTGTCTGCTGCGCCCCGGCGCCAACACCTTTCAGTGCTTCACCATGGCGGACGGCCTGCATCCCTGGGCCGCGTGGAAGGGCAAGGACCCGCTGCCGGAGAACCGCTACCTCAAGGTGACCGCGGTGACGGGCGGCCCTCCCGGCACCGTCTTCGTCGGCTACCAGGGTCGCCCCCACTGCGAGAACGAGTTCTACAAGCCCCCCGGCCAGCCCGAGGACCCCGCCATCTACAAGAGCGGCGACGCGGACCGCGTGGAGCTGAAGGTCGATGGCACCCTGGCCGTCGTCCACTATGACATCCACTCGCCCGCGCACTCGGTGCCCGGCTACGGCCACCGCGAGAAGCTCTGCACGGTGAACCGCATCGTCTGGGACAAGGCCACCCAGGGCCTGTGGTTCGCCGCCAACCACGGCCTCGCGTGGGGCGAGGCGAACTACCCGGGCGGAGAGGCCTGCGCCAACGCCGAGGTCCGCGCCGTCAACACGTGGGCCTATGTGACTCACGACTCCCAGGGCAACGAGGTGGACCGCGAGCTGCGCCAGCGCTGCAAGTTCGGCGTCATGGAGCACGTCCACCCCGCAATCCAGATGCACGGCACGGACGAAACGGACGAGGACAGCCGGCTCGCCGGAGACGTGTGGGGCGTGGCGGTGCGTCCGGACGGCGACGTGTGGATGGGCACCGCCATCCGCAGCTCGCGCTTCCGCATCATGACCAACGCCGTGGGCCACGCGGGCACCGGCGCACCCTGGAACTTCGAGGCCGCGCGCAAGCAGTCCGAGGACAAGAAGAACGCCGCCAACCGCATCGACATCTGGCCCGACGCCGTGGCCGAGCCCATTCCTCCCACGTCCGCGCAGCGCAAGGACGACCTGGTGAGCGATGTCGCCCTGATGCCGGACGGCACCGTCTGGGTGTCCAGCTTCGCCTGGGGCCTGGCCAAGCTGAACGACACGGGGCAGGTGGTGGACCATGAGCTGACGGGAGAGGCGGAGCGCTTCGTGTCCTCGCTGGAGCGGGACTCGCGCGACGGCAGCCTGTGGATTGGCCACCGCTGGGGTCGGGGCCTGATGCGCCTTCACACCGAGGGCACCTTCGTCACCCACAACAAAGCGCTGGGCGGATTGGCCAGCCAGCCCATCTGGGACATCCAGGTGGTGGGCACGGGCGACTCGCGCGTGGTGCTGGTGGCCTTCTCGGCCACACGTGATGGCGCCAACACCATCACCCGTCCGGGCGCCATCGGCATCTACACCGGCCGTTGACGTGGAGTAGGGTCCTCCCAACGCCGTCAATCTTTGGGAGGACTCACCCCATGCCGAAGGCGAAGTACGTCCTGGCCCTGGACCAGGGCACCACTGGCACCCACGTCTCCATCCTCGACTCGAAGCTCAAGGTGGTGGGTCGCTCCTACAAGGAGTTCACCCAGCACTTCCCCAAGCCATCCTGGGTGGAGCATGACTTGGATGAAATCTGGGCCACCAGCGAGTGGTGCATCGGCCGCGCGCTGAAGCACGCGGGGCTGGTGGGCCGGGACATCTCCGCGGTGGGCATCACCAACCAGCGCGAGACGACGGGCCTGTGGGCTCGCGACACCGGCAAGCCCCTGCACCGCGCCATCGTCTGGCAGGACCGGCGCACCTCGGAGATGTGTCGCCACCTCAAGGAGCGCGGCGTGGAGCCGCGCGTGCGCGAGACGACGGGCCTCGTCGTCGACCCGTACTTCTCCGGCACCAAGCTCACCTGGCTCTTCGAGCACCTCAAGGGCGCTCGCGCGAAGGCGGAGCGAGGCGACGTGTGCTTCGGCACCATCGACACGTGGCTCGTCTACAAGCTCACCGGCGGCACCACCCACGTCACCGACGTGTCCAATGCCAGCCGCACCATGCTGATGGACCTGAAGACCTTGCAGTGGAGCGACGAGATGCGCGCGCTCCTGAAGGTCCCCGCCGCGTGCCTGCCCCAGATTCGCGGCTCGGCGGAGGTCTACGGCACCACGCGCGGCATGCGCAGCCTGCCAGACGGCATCCCCGTGGCGGGCATGGCGGGGGACCAGCAGGCCGCCCTCTTCGGTCAGGCGTGCTTCGAGCCCGGCGAGTCCAAGTGCACCTACGGCACCGGCGCGTTCCTGTTGATGAACACCGGCACGGAGCCGGTGCGCTCGTCGGCGGGCCTGCTCACCACCGTGGCGTGGCGCCTGAGCGGCACCGGCTCCACCACGTACGCGCTGGAGGGCAGCAGCTTCATCGCGGGCGCCGCGGTGCAGTGGATGCGAGACGGCCTCAAGGTCATCAAGCGCGCGCCGGATATCGAGGCGCTCGCCGCCAGCGTGAAGGACTCCGGCGACGTCGTCTTCGTCCCCGCGCTCGCCGGCCTGGGCGCGCCGCACTGGCGCCCCGAGGCGCGCGGCCTGTTCGCCGGCATGGACCGCTCCACCACGGTGGCCCACATGGCGCGCGCGGTGCTGGAGGGCATCGCCCTGCAGATTCATGACCTGGCGGAGGCCATGCGCCGCGACAGCGGCCGGAACATCCCCGTCTTCAAGGCGGACGGCGGCGCGGCGGCCAACAACCTGCTCATGCAGTACCAGGCCGACCTGCTCGGCGTGCCGGTGGTGCGCCCGAAGAATCTGGAGACCACCAGCCTGGGCGCGGCGTTCCTCGGCGGCCTGGGCGCGGGCGTCTGGGACAGTCCGGAGGCCATCCGCCGGGCGTGGAAGGCGGACAAGGTCTTCAAGCCGAAGATGAAGGCCGACCTGCGCGAGCGCCACCTGGCCAAGTGGAAGCGCGCGGTGGAGCGCGCATGAGCCGGGCGGCGCGCACACCTCGGCTTCTCGCCGCGGTGCTCGCCCTGGTCCTCGGGGTGGGCTGCCCCGCCCC
Organism: Myxococcus sp. AM011; assembly: GCF_013372595.1. NCBI lineage: Bacteria > Pseudomonadati > Myxococcota > Myxococcia > Myxococcales > Myxococcaceae > Myxococcus > Myxococcus sp. AM011. The sequence goes on along the minus strand of NZ_JABXEM010000128.1, from coordinate 18,505 downwards.
CATCCCGGAGGAGTGCCTCATGGGCGGCGGAAGCAGCGTGGAGCCGCCCTCCCTCCTCGTGCCGGTGAACCAACCGGCGAGCCTGCTCATCCCCGCCAGCGCGAACTCGGCCTGCGGCGACATGGGCGCCGAGCGACCCGAATCCGTCACCGTCGAGGCCCAGGACCCGTACAACCTGCCCGTGCCCGCCACCGTCGAGCTGGGCCCGACCTCCTGGACGGCCACCGTCCACTTCACCCCGACGATGCCGGGCCGCTACCACCTCATCGTCGCCTTCTCGCCCGTGGGCAGCCTGCGCCAGTTCGACGTGTTCGTGGCGGAGGACGGTCGCCAGCGCTCCACCGTGACGCGGATGACCAACAAGCCCGATTGCCCGTTCCTGGCGCGCACGCACGGCGGCACCTGGGTCTGCGGTGGCCGGGCCTGGCGGGAGTCGAGCGAGCCGGAACAGTCGATTGGCCAGGGCCGCAACCCCGCGACGGCGGTGGCCGGTGACGTGGTGTGGTCGATGTTCGAAGGTCAGGTGCGCCGCTACGTCGACCCGGGCACGGGTCCCCTCGTCCTCACCGGCACCGCGCCCTTCCCGCCGAGCACGACGACCGACAACACCCCGCACGCCCGGCTGGCCACGGAGGACGAGTACGTGGTGCTGGATGCCACCACCGTGTACCGCTACACCTTCAGCGAGGGCGTGGGCGTGCTCCCCGTCCCGACGTCCCAGTGGGCCGAGCAGCCCGGGATGACCTTCGGCGCGGACAGCGCGCAGGTGCTGGCGCTGCGCGCGGGTGCGACGCTCTGGCTGGTGAGCCGCGTACAGGAGCGGGTGACCTTCGTCCCGCGCACGTGGGCCTGTCCCTTCCAGCTCGGCCCCCTGGACACCTATGTGCCCGTGACGGGCCAGCCCTGCACGTCGCTCGAAGGCGAACCCCAGGGCTTTGGCGACGGCGTGCTGTGGACGCGGGGGACACTCACGTCCACGCAAGGGTTCAGCAACATCCTGCACCGCTACACGGTGACCGCCGAGCACGGTCCACGGGAAGAAGGCGTCCTCTCCCTGGATTCGAGCCTCTCCTTCCACCAACCGGAGCTGCGCTACGGCCCCACCCTGCCCGTCCTCACTCCCGTCTCGAGCACGGGCCCCCGCGCCACCCCGCGCTGGGACTCGGAGCGTGGTGAGGTGTTGCTCGTGTTGGTACCTGGCGGCGGCGCGAACACCACCGTTACGCGCATCTCGGACCATTTCACCTGGACGGTGAATCACGACGTGATTCCCGAGCTGCGCATCTACCCCTGGACGTCCACTCCCTGACGCCACCCACGGATGGCTTCCCTCGGGCGCGGGAGCGGATATGAAGGAGGTCATCATGGCCCATGACCGCACCCTGCTCGCTCCCGAGGCGCTCCAGTCCTTCCTCACCCAGCATCCCGACTGGAAGCACGAAGGCGGGATGATTCGCCGCACCTACGAGGCGCCCTCCTTCCTGGAGGGCATCGCCTTCGTGGAGAAGGTGGCCCAGGCGGCGGAGAAGGCGGACCACCACCCGGACATCGACATCCGCTGGCGCAAGGTGACGCTGGCGCTCGTCACGCATGACGCCGGGGGCCTCACCTTCCGCGACACCGCCCTGGCGGCGGACTCGGACAGGCTCTTCGCCGAGGTGGTGCGGGAGCAGTGAGTCCCTTCGCGGTGAGTGCCTCCAACAACGTGATGGACTCCAGGATGGGCGGCTCGACGCGGTGGAACGGATGGCTTCGCGCGCTCGGTGCGTGCGGGGTGCTGGGCCTTTCGCCCGCGGCCTGGGCGCAGGACGAGCAGCCCACCGAGCCACGTCCGGAGCGGCTGTACTTCAACCCCGGCGCGCTCCTGGGCTCCGCTCGCGTGGTGGCGCTGGGCGGCGCCTACGTGGGCATCGCCGAGGGCGCTGCGGGGTTTCCCAGCAACCTGGCGGCGCTGGCCCACCGGGGCGCGGCGCTGGAGAAGGACTGGGATTTGGGCGTCACCCTGTCCTGGTTGGATTTGCCCTTCACCAGCTCCCGCGGGCGCGACGTGGACAACGACGGGCGCCCGGACGAGTCGCAGGACCGGCGCCAGCTGCTGGGCGGCCTGCTGCTCCAGTACAAGCGCTTCGGCATCGGCTTCGCGCTGCGCAACAGCGCCGTCACCTACTGCGCGACGGAAGCCTGCGCGGGGGATAGCGAGCGCATCCGCGTGTCGATGACGCAGTCGGTGCTGGCCGGAGCGGTGTCTTTCGGACAGGACGACTTCATCCTCGCGCTGGGCATCTACGCGGCGCAGGCGTCCTTCCGGCTGTCGTCGGGCGGGACGGAGCTGCGCTACGGCGACACGGGCGTGGCGGTGGACATGTTGTACCGCCCGCATGGGCGCCCCTGGCGGCTGGGCGTGACGGTGCGGCCGGAAGTCGTGGCGGACTGGAGGCGCGAGGAGGGCCAGGCGCCGGTGCTGGCGGACCGGACGCTGTTCGGCGCGGTGGTGTCTCCGGCGGTGCTCTCCGTGGGCGCGAGCTGGCGACTGGGCGAGGGCGCGGAGCGCTACAACCGCCTGTCTCCCGCCGCCCGGCGTCAGCTCATCGTCGAAGGGGACGCGCTGCCGGTTCCGGACGAGGAGCCTCGGGATGCGCCGGCAGGACGGTGGCTCATCAGCGCGCAGGTGGACCTGTTGTCCGGCGTGGACAACGCGGTGCCGCTGCGCACCTTCGCGTCCACGGCCGGAGAGGAGCGCGTGGGCGCCGGCTCCGAGTTCGCCCCCCGGTTGGGCGTGGAGCACGACACGGTGCAGGGGATGATTCGGCTGCGGGCGGGCGTGTACGCGGAGCCCTCGCCCTTCGACGGCCGGCCGCCGCGCCCCCACCTCACCGGTGGCTTCGAGGTCTTCATCCTGCGCTACTGGGAGGACTGGTCCATCAGCGCCTCCTTCGACCTGGCGAGCCGCTACACCAACGTCGGCCTGTCCGTGGGCTTCTGGCGCTGAAGGGCGCGCGCGCGGCCCGACGTGGGAAGCGCGACGCCCTCACCGCGAACTTCCGGTGCTCATTCGAGGCACGCGCGCGCCTCGCGAATGAGTCCCCGCACGGCTCGAAGCGGGCGGGCGGGCAGACGTCGCACACGGTATTGCTGGCACCTACCAGCATGGAGAACCTCGGAAGGCTGAGGAGGCTTCATGCATCAGGGGCGGCGGTGGTTCCGGACTGTCGCAATCGCGACAGCGCTGGGCTGGGCGGGGCTGGTGACGGGCTGTGATGACGCGGAGGCCGAGACGCCTTCCGATTGTCCGAACTCTTCGAGGAGGGACTGTCCCGAACAGGAGACACCTTCGGAGGGAGACGACGCGGGGACGCCACCTCCCGAGGAGACTCCGGATGCGGGCGGTCCGCCGCCAGTAGAGCCACCACCGCCTCCTCCTCCGGCGACACCCGGGAGCACGCTGTGGCTGGCGCGCGAGGGCACCGCCCAGGACGACCTGGCGCTCGGCGCATCGATGGATGCGAATGGGGACCTCCTCACCGCGGCGCTCTACGAATTGGATGACCTGCAGGAGCGTCAACCCACGGACAACACGGTGCGGCTGACGCTCGCGCGGCGCGCCTCGACGGGTGAGGTGCGTTGGACGCGGAGCTACCCCGTGCGCGTGGCGGAGCTGCCCGCGTCGATGCGCGCGGACGTGAATGCGCGCGTCGCCCCGGCGCCCGAGGGGGGCCTCTTCGTGGCGGTGGATGCCCGGGGGCTGGTGGACTTCGAGCCGCAGCAGTTGGGTGACGGCGCCTTCCTCGTCCGGTTGGACCCGGCGGGCAAAGTCCTCTGGTCGGCCACGGTTCCGGGGGGAGACACCACCGTGGCGGACCTGGTGCTGGATGGCCAGGGGCGGCCGATGGTGGCGTTCAACACCTCGGGCGCCACGGACTTCGGCGGCGGCGTGGTGGGCTCCGGCGCGGTGGTGGTGACGTACTCGCTGGACGGCAAGCCCGAGCGCGCGCTGTCCATCGGCCGGGCGGAAGGTTCGGACTCGCGGGTGCTGGTGACCACCCTGGCGCGCGGCGCGAGTGACAGGCTCGTGGTGGGCGGGCGCTACGTGGGCACGGCCCGGTTCGGCACGCAGAGCACGGAGTCCTCAAAGGATGGAAGCCCGTTCGTCGCCGTGTACGAGGCGACCGGTACCCTGGTGTGGGCGAGGCCGCTCGCCCAGGCCCGTGGCACCGTGAGTGACGTGGGAGTGGATGGCCAGGGCACGGTGGTGGCGCTGGGTTCCTTCCTGGGCACGGTGTCGTGGGGTGCATCGAAGCTGCAGGGGCACGTGTACCGGGCAAGCCCGTTCCTGGTGTCGGCGGATGCCTCGGGCAAGGAGCGCTGGAGCCGCAACCTGGGCGATGGCCTCCTGGCGGGAGCGCTGGGCGTGGAGCCCTCGGGCGGGCTCGTCGTCGCCGGGTTCACCTACTCGCTCATCGTGGATGGCGCGTCGGGGCCGGACGGGCTCGGCTCGGCGCAGCCCGTGGCGCTGCGCTACGGCGCGGATGGCACGTCGCTCGGGTTGAGGCTGTATCTGTCGGACCCGCCCCGGCCTCGAGGCGAGCTGTATGGCGTGGAGGACATCCGCTTCGTGGAGGTGCTCCCGGACGGCGATGCCCTGCTCTTCGGTCACTCCGACCGGGAGTCGGACTTCGGCACCGGCCGCAGGGCGCCCGCACGCAGTGATTTGTTCCTGCTGCGCATGAAGCGCTGAGCACGCGGCGGGGACCCTGTCCTTGGAGGGGGTCCCCGCTTGCTTGCGCTCGGGTGATTAGCGGCGCGTCGTGCGGCGGGTGGTGGTCTTCCGGGCTCCCTTGCGCGCGACGCCACGGGTGGCGGTCTTCTTCCGGGCCGGGCTCTTGCGAGCGGTGCGACCGGCGGCGGCCGTCCTGCGCGTGGTGGCCTTGCGAGCACCCTTGCGCGTGCCCCGGACCGCGGTCTTCCGCTTGGCCGTCTTGCGCGTCGTCGACTTGCGAGCGGCGGTCTTGCCCCGCTTCGCGGAGGCACGGCGCGAGGTGGTCTTCTTCGCACGGGCACCGGTGCGGCCAGCGGCCTTCTTCGTCACGCGGCGACGACGCGTGGACGACTTGCGCGTCGAGGACGACGAGTCAGAGGTCGCACCCAGGTCCGTGGGCGCCGTGGCATCGGTGATTTGCGAATTGACGGTCTCGTGAGTCATTCCAACTCCTCCAGTGAGGGCAACTTCATGGATTACGACCCACAGCGTACGCCGATGAGCACGCGATGAGAGCCATCCCCTCGCGAAGATGAACGACAGCGGACGAATGGCGCGTCAGCCTTCGCGCATCACGGTGCGCGCGTCAGCTCGCGTTCGTGCTGATCCACCTTCGCGAGCGACGCCGTCAGCCCGTGCTCCGTCGCCACCGCGCGCGCCTGTCGCAGCCGCTCCTCGACTCGGGCCCGCTCGCCGCGCAGGGCGTGGGCCCGCGCCGAATCCAGCAGCAGATCCACCGTCGAGAGCCAGTCCTCGTGGGACTCCGCGTTGGAGAGGGACTGCTCCAGGAAGGGGAGCGCGGAGGTGGCGTCCTCGCGGCGCAGATGGATGCGGCCGAGGGCGGCCCGAGCCTCGCGCTCGCCCGACGGGTCCTTCAGCTCCAGGGCCAGCGCCAGCGCCTTGCGCGCGGGCTCCAGCGCCAAGGTGCCCTTGGGCTCCAGCCGGGAGCGGACCAGGGCCACCGTGACGAGCGCGAACATCTGGCCCGTTCGAAAGCCCACCTGCTCCCGCAGGCGCAGCGACTCCTCGAACTGTTCCAGGGTCAGGTGCAGCTCCCCCCGGTCCTCCGCGAGCCCCGCGAGGTGCCGCAGGCCGTAGGACTGCATCAGCGCGTCTCCCGACGACCGGGCCAGGGCCAGGGAGTGCTCGAAGCTCGCCTTCGCGCCCGCGAAGTCATCCTGGAACTGTTGGGTGAGGCCCAGGTGGAAGAGCGCCTCGGTGTGCCCGCGCGTGTCCCCGGAGGACTCGGCCAGGGCGCGGGCCTGCTCGAAGAGGGAGACGATGGGCGCCCACTCGCCCTTCCCCGACAGGAGCTTGTCGAAGTAGTGGAACATGCCCTCGGCATCCAGCGCGGCCACCCTCGCGCGAGCGTCCCCCGAGTCCTCCGCGAGCCGACGTGCTCGACGCAGCAGGTCGAGGACGGCGCCCGCGTCCATTCCGGGCTCATGGCGGAGCTGGCGGGAGAGGACACGTCCCAGCTCGACCTGGAGGCGGGCCTCTCCGCCCGGGTCCTTCAGGAGTCGGGCCCGCTCACTGGCGAACCGGCCCAGGGCCGCGGCCTCATTGAAGCGACTCTCCAAATCGTAGGCCTGGATGACGGTGACGGCCGCCTCGGTGAACCGGCGCCCCTCCTCCGAGGTGACAGCGTCTCCATGTCCACGCGCCGACTTCCCGGCCGCGCACGCCGTGACGAGCACAGCCAATCCCACACACACGACAGACCTCATGACGTCCTCCATGGGGAGGCGAGGTGCCTCCCTGGTGGACGGAAGGCTAGGGACGGCGCGGTCCAGTGGGGCCCGGATGGGATGAGACGCGGAATCGGGGGACGAGCCGAGGCCGGGCGAGGACGAACCCCTCGCGGAGGCAGGCGGGTGCGTCTAGCCTCCCGAGCCACCATGACGCCCGAGGAGAAGCAGAGACTCATCGAGCGCGCTCGCGCCATCCTCCTGGAGCAGGTGCCCCACTGGGAGCCGGCGACTCGCGTGCAGGGCAAGCCACTCAGTGGTTACGAGCAGCTCGCGTCTGCGGTCAGGGGTGCCCTCGCGGGAGACCCGGGCGTGATTCCCACCCTGCATCGCGTTCTCGACGAGCCGTTCTTCGCGACGACGAACTCCCTGAATGAGAACGCGCTGGCCTCCTTGAGCCTCGCCCTGCTCGGAGACCATGCGTCCATCCCGAGGATTCGCGCGGCGCCCGGCATCAACCTGAACCGCCAGGCGAAGCCCCTCGCGCTCGCGATTCTCGACGCCCCGAAGGAACCATCCTCGTCTCCGTGAGGAGTCGGACCGACGCGCTCAGCCCTTCTCAGCCCGAGTCGAGAAGAGCCAATACCCGGCGACAGTGAAGAGGAGGAAGTACCCGCTGGCCATCCAATGGATGTCGACGAGGGGCGCGGCGACCTTGCTGCTGTTCCCGGCCCGCAGGTAGTCGATCATCGTGTAGGCGTAGGGAATCAGGAAGTTCCACCGCCAGGACAGCGCGGCCAGCGTCCCGACCCAGAGCAGGAACCCGAAGCCAATCGGCGCGAGGAAGTTCCGGGAGCGCAAGCTGATGAGGTACTGCAGCGCCACGATGGGCAGGCAGTCCACGAAGAACAGCAGGTTCTCCCCGAGGAACCGCGTGAAGGGAATCGGGCCCTTCGGATAGGGGACGCCCGACACGAGCAGGGGCGGGATGACGCCCGACAGGTAGATGCCGACGTTGAACAGCAGGAAGAACTGCACGAGCGTCAGCAGGATGATGGCGAGCTTGGAGAAGTAGATGGTCGCCAGGCTCAGCGGCAACACGTGGACCAGCTTCCAGGCGTTGTTCTTGTACTCAATCTGGGTCATCAGCGTGGTCGCCAGGATTCCTCCCATCGGCAGGAAGAAGATGGCCGCTGACTCCCACGAGTTCTTCCAGAGCAGGGCCCAGAAGCCGTCCGTGGCGTAGAGAGCCGGCAGCGTTTCACGGTGAAGCAGCCGGACCACGATGATGACCGCCGGCGTGAAGAACGCCCCCAGCAGCACCATCCAGGAGGCGAAGCTCTTGCGCTGCTTGAGCCACTCACTCTGGAGACTGTGAACAAAGGCCAGGCTCACGCGACACCTTCAATCAGCTCCATGAAGATGGACTCCAGGTCGTTCCGCGCCACATGGAGTTCGTAGACATCCAGGCCGCTGCTCACGAGGCACCGGTTCACCGTGGCGACCTCTTCGTCCGTGGACCCAGGCAGGACGAGCTGGCCCTCCTCGGCGCGGACAGAGAGGCCTTGCTCCGTGAGGAGCCGCAGGGCCTTGCCGTCATCACGGGTGCGCACAGTGACGGCGAGCGCACGGTGCCGCCGCTGCTTCAGCTCGCTCATGGTGCCCTGGAACCGCATCGTTCCCCGGCTGATGATTCCGACATCGGTCACCAGTCGCTCAATCTCCGGGAGGAGGTGGCTCGAAATCACAATCGTGATGCCGTGCTCCCGGTTCAGCCGCTTGAGCAGCTCGCGCATCTCGATGATGCCGTTCGGGTCCAACCCGTTGGTCGGTTCATCCAGGATGAGCAACTCAGGACTGTGCAAGAGCGCGATGGCGATGCTCAGTCGCTGCTTCATTCCCAACGAGAACTGGCGGGTGGTCTTCCCTCTCGTGTCGGCCAGGTCCACGAGCGTGAGGACCTCCTGGATGCGTGCCCGGGGACATTGATGCACGCGCTGCAACAGCTCCAGGTTTTCGACGGCCGTGAGGTGGTCGTAGAGCGAGGGGCTCTCGATGAGCGCGCCGACCTTGCGAAGAATCTCGATGCGATGTTCGTCGAAGCTTCGTCCGAAGACGTGGATGGAACCGTGTTGCTTGCGCAACAGGCCCAGCATCAACCGCAGCGTCGTCGTCTTCCCCGCGCCATTCGGGCCCAGGAACCCATAGATGCTTCCGCGAGGCACCTGGAGGTCGATGCCTCCCAGAACGGTGTCCCCTCCGTAGCGATGGACCAGCCCGCCCACTTCGATGGAGTGCATGGAGCCTGTCCTCAGGCTGGAGAAATTTAACTCTTAATTAAATTAGTGGCCGTTTTATTTAAGTCAAGCTTAAATTCCCCACCTGCCATGACCTCGAAAACGATGACGGCGCGAATCCGGACCCGCAGCGCGCGACTGCGCCGAGTGATGACGCTGCTGGTGGCGCTGTTGTCGGTATTGCTGGTGCTGGAGCGGTTCTCCGCCGTCACGCTCGCGCTCTACCGGGGCGGTGGCGCGGAAGCAGCGCGTCGGCTGGCCTTTCAGGGCGTGGCGGCGATTCCCGAGGTCTTCTACCTGCTGGCGCTGTGGTGGATTCGCCAGGCGTTGGCGGCGTTCGCGCGCGGGGAGTTCTACACGCCCACGCTCACGCGGGCCTTGAGTCGCGTCGGTGTCATGCTGGCCACGGGTGCATTGCTTGGCGTGTTCATCGTCCCGAGCTTGATGCGCCTCATCGGCTTCGAGCCGGGCTATGTCATCGCGTATGACGTGGGTGGACTCGTGCTGGGGGCGGTCGGTCTCGCGCTGACGCTCCTCGCCAACGTGCTGACGCATGCCTTCGCTCTGCAGAGCGAGCTTGAAGAGATTTTCTGATGCCGATTCGAATCACGCTGGATGAGGTGCTCGCCAGGAAGGGACTGAAGGCGAAGCAGCTCGCCGAGCAGATCGGCGTGAGCCAGACGCACCTGTCCCTGTTCCGCTCGGGCAAGGTCAAGGGCGTCCGGTTCTCGACCCTGTCCAAGCTGTGCATGGCGCTCGAATGCGCTCCGGGCGACCTCATCCAGTACGACCCGGACCCTGAAGATTTGGTGGCCGTCGACGAGGAGTGAGCAGGGGCACCCGTCACAACGGATGGCCGAGCACCTGCTCCAGTCGGGCCCGGTAGGTGCGGCTCAACGTCAGCTCCTGCCCATCGCGAAGCACCAGCCGGTGGTCCCCCGACAGCGTGGGTGACAGCGAGACGATGCGGTCCACGTTCACGAGCGCCGAGCGGTGCACCCGAGCGAACCGACGCGGCGGCAACCGCGCTTCCAGTTCCGCCATCGTCTCGCGCAGCAGGTGCTCCTCCGCGCCAACATGCAGCGTGACGTAGTTGCCGGCGGACTCCACCCAGTCGAGGTCCTCCACGGGCACCAGCAGCGTCCGGCTCCCGGTCTTCACCACCAGGCGCTCCGCGCTCCCAGGAACTGGGTCCGGACGCAGTTCCTGGAACAAGCGCTGGAGCTGCTGACGCAAGTCGCCCGGAGGCGCGGCCAGCCGCTCACGCACCCGCGTCAACGTGCGACGGAAGCGCTCCACGGTGAAGGGCTTGAGCAGATAGTCCACCGCGGCGGCATCGAAGGCCCGCAGCGCGTGTTGGGGCCACGCCGTCACGAAGACGACGACGGGAAGGGGCACCAGCGACGCCTCGGCCAGCACTCCGAAGCCATCCCGCTCCGGCATCTCCACATCCAGGAAGACCAGCGCGGGCCGCTCCCGAGCCAGCACCTCCAGGGCTTCCTGCCCGTCACCACATTCGGCCACCGGGTGCAGGTCCGGCTCCGAGGCCAGGAGCATGCGCAGGCGCTCGCGGGCCAGCGGCTCGTCATCGACGATGAGCGTGCGCACCGTCATGTCCGCGCGCTCCGATAGGGAATCGAGAGCGAGACGACAAAGCCACTTGGCACCTGGGCCCGCCACATCAACGACTGCTCGGCGCCATGCAACCGCTCCAGGCGCGCACGCGTGGACCCCAGGCCGATGCCCTCGTGCAGCTCCGTGATTCCTGGCGGGGGCCCCACCCCGTCGTCACCCACCTCCAGCGCCAGTCGCTCCCCGTCGCGATGCACGCGAACCCAGACACGGCCCGGTCCCCGACGCGGGGCGATGCCGTGACGAATCGCGTTCTCGACCAGGGGCTGGAGCAGCAGCGGAGGCACCAGGGCATCACGCACCTCCGGCGCCACGTCCACCTCCACCTGGAGCCGGTCCGAGAAGCGGGTGCGCTCGATGTCGAGGTAGGGCGACAGCAGCTCCAGCTCCTCGGACAGAGGCACTTCGTGGCGGCCGTCCCGCTCCAGGCTCGCGCGCAGCAACTCGCTGAGTTGCCCCACCATGCGGTCCGCCGACTCCACATCCCTGTGCATCAGCGTGGAGATGGCATGCAGCGTGTTGAACAGGAAGTGGGGACGGAGCTGGCTGCGCAAGAGGTGGAGCTGCGCCTGCGCGAGCTGCGCCTCGAGCATCGAAGCCCGCACCGCCTCCTCGCGCATCCTCCGCGAATACCCGAGCGCCGCATCGAGCCCCACCACGGAGAGGTAGACGAGCAAATCGAAGTCCGTCGTCTTCGACAGCATCCACGTGAAGTGCGCCCACGCCGCCGGCCACCCGCCTCCGTTTGGCACCTGGACGAACTGCCTCAGCACCGCGACAAGCCCCAGGTGCAGCACCGCGAAGAACAACCCCGGCGGCACATGGAGCACGAGCTGCACGGGCCAGGGCCTCCCCGTCGCCGCCACCCGGCGCGCCACCGCGAGGATGAACGGCGTGAGCAGCGCCCAGCAGTACCAGACGATGGCGCCCGTCAGCAGGGCCTCGCCAGTGTTGGGGGGCTCGCCTCGCGACGCGCGGTAGACGAAGAGCTGCGCGCCATAGAGGAGCGCGAGCACCGTGTAGCCCGCCAGCACCAGCGCGGCTCCACGCCAGCGGCTCGCAAGCCAGCGCCAGGAGGCAGCGGGCTCGGCGGCGCGAGCGGGGGTGTTCAATGACAAGGGAGGACTCGACGACATGGCGGGCGCGGTGGATTCTAATCCTCCCGCGCCCTCCTTGCGGAGTCCGCCCCGTCAACCCTTGAGGAACGCGGCCAGCTTCTCGTAGGCCACCGCCAACGGAGCGATGGGCGCGCTCTCGTTGGCCTGATGGGCCTGCGCCGTCTCACCGGGCCCGTAGTTGATGGCATCCACGCCCCACTCGCCGAAGCGGGCCACGTCCGTCCACGCCTGCTTGGACGCGGCGGGCAGTCCGGTGATGGCGAGCAGCTTCTGGAACAGCGGGTTGCCGGCGACGACGGGCCCGCTGGGCGACGCGTCCGAGATTTCCACCTCCGCGCGGCCCGCGACCAGCGCGTGCACGTCCGCCTTCGCCTGTTCGATGCTCTTGCCCGGCGCGAAGCGGTAGTTGAGGTTCAGCTCGAACGCCTCGGGGATGACGTTGCGCGCGCGCCCGCCCTTGGCGAGCGTGGCGTTGATGACCTCGTAGAAGCGGAAGCCGTCGACATCCACCTCCACGCGCTGACGGGCCAGCAGCTCCGTGAGGAACGGCCCCGCCTTGTGGATGGCGTTCTCCCCCTGCCACGGCCGCGCCGAGTGCGCGCTGCGCCCGGTGAAGCGCACCGTCACCTGCATGGAGCCGACGCAGCCCACCTGCACCTCGCTGTCCGTGGGCTCCATCGCGATGCCGAACTTCACACCCGCCAGGTCCGGCCGCTTCGCGAAGAGCGGAATCAAGCCGCTCTCCGCATAGGCGCCCTCCTCGCGCTCGTAGAAGAGGAACGCGAGATTCACGGGCAGCGTGTCGCGGCGCAGGTCCTCCGCCAGCGCCATCATCACCGCCAGCCCGCCCTTCATGTCCGAGGCGCCCAGGCCGAAGACGCGCTCCCCCTCGATGCGAGGCTCCCGCCCCACGTCACTGGGGTGCGCGGGCACCGTGTCCAGATGGCCGATGAGCGCCACCGTGGGACGAGGGTCGTCCAGGCGACCGAGCAGCAACGTGTGCCCTACCCGGAAGACCTCCCCCGCGGGGAAGTGCTGGAGCGCCCAGCGCTCGACGAAGTCCGCGATGGGGCCTTCGTGGGTGATGGGGCTGGAGATGCGGCACAGCTCGAGCGTCGTGCGGGCGAGCCTCATGGCGAGGTCTTGGGAGGACATACGCCGCGTACCATAGCGCCACCTCCCCCCGCCCGGTGGTCTCGCCTTCATGGCGACAACGAACGGGGTCGGCAAGCAGGCAGAACGAGGGGGTTCGAAACCATCGATTTGTGGAAAACCCATGACATGGGGCCCCGCCCGTGCTCCAGGGGACGGGCGGTGCGCGACGAGTCCCCCGGGATTGCGGGTGACAGTGCGAAGGGGTTCCCTGACACTCGCGCCGCTTTCCACCTCCGAGGCTGAAATGTCGGCGAAGTCGAACAGTGACGCGACCCAGGCTTTGCTCTCGCTCTGCGAAGCCAAGGCCCGCTGGAAGAACGAACTGACCGCGGAGGCCGTGAAGAAGGCCGTTGCCGAAGGCGCTGACGTGAAGGCTGGCAATCAGTACGGCATGACGGCCCTGCATCTCGCCGTGCAGGCGCCCTACTCGAAGGGTGACCCGCTCCCCAGCGTCGACGTGGCTCGGGCGCTCATCGACGCGGGCGCGGATGTGAATGCGCGCGACGACCATCAGCAGACGCCGTTGATACATGCCGTCAGCTACGAGCCGGACAAGGCCAGCGAGGACCGGGCGCTGGAGATCATCCGGGTGCTGCGCGCCGCGGGCGGCAAGGTGCCCTCGGAGGTGAAGGACAGGAGCGGCGGCGCGTTCAGACTGTCGACCGAGGCGCTCTACCGGGAGGTCCTGGACGCGGGCGCGGCCGTCAACGCGCGGGACGATTCGGGGCAGACGCCGCTTCACCGCGCGATGGCCGTGGGCAAGCCGGAGCTCGTGACGCTGCTGCTCGAGCGCGGAGCCGACGTGAGTGCCATCGACGGGATGGGACGCACGCCGATGGGCGTGGGGCTGCGCACCAAGGAGGAGGTGTGGGTGGCCCACAACAAGCGCACGCCGGGCTTCGTCGCGGCCATCAGCGCGCTGGAGGCCGCCGGAGGCAAGGCGAGCGTTCCCTTCCAGTACGACAGCACGGACCCGTTCGCGCCCTTCCCCATCGACGAAGCCGCGCTGACGAAGGCCCTGGAGGGCAAGAAGCTCTCCTTCAAGCACGCGGTGAGTTCGGCGCAGGAGCTGGCCACGGGGCTGCATAGCTTCGGTGACCCGAACGACGCGTTGGACAAGCTGGAGGCCGTGAGTGACGTGCTCGAAGTGGAGGAGCGGACGGTCCGGCTGAAGGGCCCGCTGACGCTGAAGCGCGCCTTCTTCCACCACGGCGACCTGGAGGTGGACGGCGACCTGGACATCCAGAAGCCGTTCGCGGTGACAGGGGACGTCATCGTGCACGGCGTGGTGCGCGACTGCGGGAATGACTCGCTCGTGAACATCCTGGGCGACCTGAAGTGCCACGGCCTCTACACCGACGGAGAGTTCAGCGTCGGGGGCGACATCGAGGCGCGGGACGTGGTGCTCGGCTACTACAACGACCACATCCTGAGCGCGGACACCATCCGGGCCAAGGTCGTCATCGAGGATGAACACGCCGTCGATGCCACCGTCGAGGCCGAGCACCACTTCGACATCGACACGTATGCCCAGGGCTACGGCGATGGCGTGGCCGACTCCCTCCGCGCCATCTTCGTCGACCAGGTGTTCGAGGGCGCCAAGGACGTGCCCGAGGAAGAGGAGTCGGACGAGGAGGAGCTGGACGAAGAGGACTCCGATGTGGACGACCTCGACGTGGAGGACTCGGACGACGTCGATTCCGACGACGAAGAAGAAGCGGACGAAGAGGACTCCGACGACGCGTCCGATGATGAAGACGACTCCGACGACGACGCGTCAGACGATGAGGAGTCCGACGACGAGGAGGAGCTGGACGACGAGGACTCCAGCGACGAAGAAGCAACGGACGACGACTCCGATGATGAAGAGGAGTCGGACGACGACGAGGATGAAGAGACGCCGCAGCTCGACAAGGGAGCGCTCTTCGACCGCATCCGCAAGGGGCTGCCTGTCTTCCGCAAGAAGGCGAAGAAGTAGGAGCCCCGCGAAGCAGGCACGGGAACATCCCTCCCGTGCCTGAAGCGGCCCGTCAGAACGTCCGGATGAAGTCGAGCTCCACGCCCGGCTTCTTCGTGCCACCCGCGTCGGAGGAGGTCACCGCCGGGGCCTTCGCCGGAAGCGCCGGGCTGCCCGACGCCTGCCACGCGGACACGTGGCGGAACGAGTTGGCGTCGAAGCCCGCGAGCATCAACACGTTGGGCACCCGCGAGGGCAGCGGCGCGTTCTCGTAGGCCGCCAGGTTCCACAACACCACGTCCACCGGACCCAGCACGTGGTGCCACGCCCGGAGCACGGCCTGGAGCGGAGGCACGCTCGCGTCGAACTCGAGGCCCTTCTTTCGCAGCGACTCCACCAGGGCCGGGTCCGCGCTCTGGACCTCCGGCGGATGGAACTGCATGTCGGAGAAGAAGTAGAGCGTGCGGGGCCTCGGCCGCGAGGGGTTCTTCAGCAGCAGGGCGATGAGGTTCATCACCGAGTTCACCACCTGCGTGCCGCCCCACCCCTGCCCGCCGCGCAGCTTCGTGGCCAGGTCGAACACCCCCTGCCCCGGCGCGCGGTCCTCCACGAAGATGTCATCGGAGAACGTCGCCGCGTACCCCAGCTCGCGCGCCATCACCGCGGCCAGCACCACCGCCACGTCACCTACGTGCGCCGAACTCTTCGCCCCGCCCAGCTTCGCGCCGAACATGGAGCCGGAGATATCCGCGATGCCCAGGCTCTTGCCCTCCGGCAACAAGCCCTCGCACACCTTCTCCAGGATGACCTCGAACACGGGAGCAATCGCCGGCACCGCGTCCGCGTGGAAGCAGTCCTCGCCCTGGGAGTCCTCCCGCGTCTTGCCCTCCTTCGCCGCCCACCACCCCATGTAGACCTGATGCGGCCACAGCCCCGCGAAGCGACGCTTGCGCGCCTCCGCCAGCAGCACGTCCACCGGAATGCCCGCCAGGTACATCGCGCGCAGGTAGCCCTTGAAGGCCAGGTCCGGCAGCAGCCCCGGCACGTCCAGCACGCGGCGCCACGTCTCCTGCGTCGACCCCAGGAACGACAGCGCCTGCTCCGTGGAGAGCCGCCCCTTCACGAAGTGCTCCACGCTCGTCTCGCCGCCGAAGAACGCGCGGCGCGCCTCCAACAGCTCCAGCCCCTCCGCCAGGGCCGAGCGCTCGCGCGTGGGCGCGTGCAGGTAGCGGTAGAGCTTCAGCGTGCGCTCGTCCAGGTGCGCCTTCGCCACGCCCATCGCATCCACCAGCCGCAGGCTCGCGCGCTGGCCGTTCTTCCGGCGCCGCGTGAGCGGGAACTGCCGCCCCGCGTACTTGAGCACCTGGTACAGGTCCATGCCCGCCAGCGCCCGCGCCATGCCCTTGCGCGCCGCCTCGGGCACCTCGCCCAGCCCCAGGTTGTCGAAGTGCGTGAGGAACACCGCCACGTCATCCGCGCGGTGTCGCAGACAGCGGAACGTGTACTCCTCCGTGAAGGGCCCGTCCGGGTCCGCCGCCGCGAGGATGGCCGGCGCGACACTCCCCTGGATGCGATTGCCCTTCCCCTTCACCGGGTCGCGCATGTACGCGGCGAACTTCCAGCCGAAGCCCCGCTCGTGACGCTCCGCCCCGAGCAGCGCCGTCGCGTAGCTCCGAATCTCCTCCACCTGGGTCCGGTAGAAGCTGTCCTCGAACAGCGCCGAACCCTGGGTGAAGGTCAGGTGCGTCAGCGGGTCCGTCTGGGACAGGTCGAAGGCCGCGGCGCCCTCGTGTGTCAGCGCTCCCACCACCTCACGCAGCACCTGAGGCATGTCCCCTCCCGACCTGAAAAGAAAAGTCGGCGCCCCGTCCCTGAAGGCAAGCCATCAGGGACTCATGGACGAAGTAGGGGCGCCAGATGTCTGGGAGGCTATGACAACTCACCCGGGCGTGGCGAGTTCTTCCTCGAACTCCGTCGCGCCCTCCAGCAGCGTCGCGCACAGACACGCGGGGCCCCGCAGCGCGCTGAAGCCGTGGGCACTGCCCTCCGTCTTCTCCAGCTCCTCGCCCGGCCACACCTCGTGCCCGCCGTCCTCGCGCAGCCCGCCCTCCAGCACCAGGTTCAGCTCGCGGCCATGGTGCGTGTGCCTGGGGTAATACACGCCCGGGTTCAGCCGCAGCACCGCGGCCATCATCCCCTCGCGCCCCGGGCCCGACTCCACCGGCAGCAGCTCCGAGCCCTCCACCGGCCCCGGCATCCACTGCGACGCGTCCGAGAGCGACTCCAGCAGCGCCAGCGCCCGCTCCCTCGACACGTCGTAGAACGCGGCCACCCGGTCCGCGAAGCGCTCCAGGCGACGCGGCCCCTCCATGCGCTCCATCAACCCCCGCAGCACGGCGGCGGGCGGCTCGACGGGCGGCACCGCCATCGACAGGCCCTCGCGAGCCATGGACAGGCGGTCGGCCTCGACCCGGCAACGCGAGCACGTGGACAGATGACGCTCCGCGGCCTCCCAGGCAGGGGAGTCCAGCGTACCCAGGGCCCACTCGGCCAGGATGTCGTCGAGGTGCTCCATCGTCACATTCCGTCCCGTCACACTCCCTCTACGGAAGTATCAGCCGCTCCGGATTTCTGGCGCTCAGACTGGCACGGCGAAGTCGCGCAGGGCCGAGTTGAGGCTCGTCTTCTTGTCCGTGGACTGTGTCCGCTGGCCGATGATGAGCGCGCAGGGGACCATGAACCTGCCCGCCGGGAACTGCTTCTCCCGCATCCCCGGAATCACCACGCTGCGCGCGGGGACGCGGCCCTTGTAGACGCGCTCCTCGGGGCCGGTGACGTCGATGATTTGCGTGGACGCGGTGAGCACCACGTTGGCGCCCAGCACCGCCTCCTCCTCCACCACCACGCCCTCCACGACGATGCAGCGGCTGCCCAGGAAGGCCCGGTCCTCGATGATGACGGGCGACGCGGTGGGCGGCTCCAGCACGCCCCCCAGCCCCACGCCCCCGGACAGATGCACGTCGCTGCCCACCTGCGCGCAGCTGCCCACCGTGGCCCACGTATCCACCATGGTGCCCGAGCCCACGCGCGCGCCGATGTTGACGTAGCCGGGCATCACCACCGCGCCCCGCTCCACGAAGGCGCCGTAGCGCACCGTGCCCGGCGGCACCACGCGCACGCCCGCCTGGGCCAGGCCCTTCTTCAGCGGGACCTTGTCGTGGAACTCGAAGGGCCCCACCTCCATCACCTGCATCTCCGACACGGCGAAGAACAGGAGGATGGCCTCCTTCACCCAGGCGTGGACCTTCCAGCCCTCCGGGCCCTTCTCCGCCACGCGCAGCTCGCCCGAGTCCAGCCGCGCCACCGTCTCGCGCACGGCGGACACGAAGTCCGGGTCCTTCAGCTTCGTCCGGTCCGCGAACGCGGCGGAGACCTTCTGGGCAAGCTCGTCAATGGGCGACATGGCGCCTCCTTGAATCACAATTTGGAGCGCCGCGCCGCACCCAACCGCAAGCCCGAGGCCAGGCCCGGCGTGCTCAGGTCGACGCCGCGCTCGGATCCACCAGGGGCAGCGTCTGGGTGGTGATTTCCCCGTGCAGCGAGGGGGACGCCACCTCCACGGGCGCCGTCCCCTCCAGCTCCACCGTGCCCGGCGTCACGTGTCGCACCCGGGAGAGCGGCACCTGTCCCCACTTCTGGCTGAACGGCCAGCGCCGCACATAGATGTGCGTGCCGCTCAGCAGGGCCACGTACCCCAGCAACGCGCCCCCCTCGTCGCGCACGCGCATGCCTCGAATGATGGAGCGCCGCTCATAGGGCGACGCCGTGTCGGGCCAGGCCATCCGTCCACCTCCTCCCTCCAACCTGCGCCTTCCCCCACCTACCTGGGAGCACCCCTCGCC
>NZ_JABXEM010000127.1:0-31350 GCF_013372595.1 Myxococcus sp. AM011 | reverse complement strand
GTGATGGCGCTGCTGTTCGTGCTGGTGGCGCGGGGGGCGCTGGCGGCGGATGGGGTGCAGGTGCGCCGGAGGGCGGCACAGGACCCCGAACGACTGGCGCCTTTTGGCTTGATGCTGGACGCGGGGGTGACGGAGGGCGCGGGGCTGTCCGTCTCGTTCAGTCCGACGCGGGTGGTGCGGCTGCACCTGGGGGCCACGCACAACGGCGTCCGTGCTGGCGCTCGCGCGGGGCTCACGTTGCTGCCCCTGCGCGGCAAGCTGACGCCGGCCTTCAGCCTGGATGTCGGTCATGCGCAGCCCGCGGACGTGCAGGGCCTGGAGCGCAGGCTCGCGGACCTGTCACTGCCGCCGCTGCCGTCGATGGAGCGCGTGGGCTACACGTACGCCAGCGCGCTCGTGGGGCTGGAGTTGCGCACGCCCGGGCGCCTCACCTTCTTCGTGCGCGGTGGCCTCAGCTTCATGGAGCTGTATGGCCCCAGCATGAAGGACCTGGACGAGTCGCTGCGCGGCTCGGTGGGGCCCGGAGAAGAGCGCTCGTGGATGCTGCGCACCGTGCGGCCCACGGCGAAGCTGGGGTTCCTGCTGTCCTTCGGTTAGCGGTGCGTCGCGAAGTACTCCAGCACCTGGTCTTCCGCCCAGAAGCGGGGACGGTGCGCGTGGCCCGCGACGAAGCCCACGTGTCCTCCGTGCCGGGTCAACACCACGCTCAGGTGCGGATTGTCCTTCGCCGCGAGCGGGATGACGGGTGACTCCAGCATCGGGTCATCCTCGGCGCTGATGAGCAGCGTGGGCTTGCGGATGGCGTGCAGCCTCGGACCCGCGGAGGATTCGGCGTAGTAGTGCTCGGCGCTGTCGAAGCCGTGGAGCGGCGCGGTGACGGCATGGTCGAACGCGCGCACCGTGCGCGCCGCCTCCATGGCGCGGCCGTCGAAGGCGTTGGGGAAGCGCTTGAGCTTCGCGCGCGCCTTGCCCTTCAGCGTCCGCAGGAAGCGCTCCCGGTACACCAGGTGGATGGGACCGGGGCCATCCAGCTTCTTGCAGCAGGCGTCCAAATCGTACGGCGCGCTGACGGACGCCGCGGCCTTCACCGGCGCGTCCTCGCCCTGGTCCTCCAGGAGCCGGCACAGCACGTTGGCGCCCAGGGAGAAGCCCACGGCGAACAGCGGCCCGGTGGCTCGCTCGCGCAAGTCGCGCAGGAGGCCGAGCGCATCGTCGATGTGGCCCGAGTGGTACGTGCGCGCCAGCCGGTTGGGCTCTCCACTGCACGAGCGGAAGTTGAGCGCGGTGGCGCCCCAGCCGCGCTCCGCGGCGCCTCGGAGGATGGCGGTGATGTAGCCGGCCCGGGACGAGCTCTCCAGGCCATGCAGCGCCACCACGTGCGGCGCGCCGGTGGGCCCGTCGAAGGTGTCCAGGTCGACGAAGTCCCCGTCGGGAAGCTCGCGCCGCTCCCGCTTCAGCGGAGGGACATGACGGGAACGCACGAGGTTCGCGTAGATGGTCTGCGCATGCTCGTTCGTCAGACCCGGCGCGGCGACGAAGGGTTCGGTCGGCTGGAAGTTCACGGCTCCGGGATAGCCTCGTCAGGGGGACGGGGACAAGGGCCGTGCCGCGCGCTTCACCGGGGCCGTTCGCCACCGGGCGCTTCGGTGGGGGACGGCGCGGCTTGCGCGGGCGACGTCTGGAGTCGGGCCCGCTTCATGGAGGCACAGCCCTGCTTCTTCACGGCCCGAGCCTCGTCGGTGAGCCCGAAGAGGGCCAGGTACTTGTCCACGCGCTCTTCCAGCGTGGGGGCCTCGATGAGCTTGCAGACCTCATCCGCCTGGTAGTCGCGGCAGATGTTCGGCCGGTTCTCGTACACGGAGCAGAGGTTGTCCTGGGTGAGGTGCGGGCAGCGCAGCCCCAGCGGCTTGTCGAGCGCGGCGATGTCCGGCGCCACGCAGCAGGCGCCGCAGAGTGTGCATTCCATGGGGCGAGGTCCTCCGGCGCTCAACGTGGGACGACCTTCTTCAAATCCCCGGAGTTCGTCACCGTGACGATGACTCCCTGACCCTTCTTCCACGACAGGAAGTCCCGCTCCGTCTTCGGCTCGAGCACCGTCTCCTTCACGCCGTCATCCTCGTAGCGGATGTGCACGGCGTACTCCTCCGAGCGGTGCTGCCGGTCCGTGGCGCCGGGCTGGAGCGAGGGCCACGCGGGCTTGCCGTCCTGTCCCGTCGCCTCGCGCCGGTCCACCTGCTTCCACTCGTAGGTGTCATACGTGCACTGGCGCGCGTAGACGGGCTCGTTGCGGTAGCGCGTCTCGTTCTGACAGTCCTCGTAACTCTCGTTGCAGTACTTGGTGATATCCTCGCAGACCTCCTCGACGAAGCCGTTGCCCTTGTCCCGGCGGCGGCACTTCTCCTCGGTGCCGCACGCCACCCGGCGCGTCTTGGAGCGGCACACCCGCTCCGTCCCGTCCGCCACCTTGCGCGTGCCCCGCTGGCGCTCCACGCAGTCGCGCACGTTGTCCACGCCCGCCACTTCTCCCGAGCCGTTGACGGGCATGCGCGCGCTGACCCGGCTCAACTGGTCCGCCCAGCCCGTCTTCCGCACGGGCGTGAAGCGCTCCTGCGTCACGGCGACCTTCCACGACGTCCCCGTGACTTCGCCGGTGAAGTCATGCGTGGCCCGGGCCCACATGCCGTACAGGCCCGAGCCGAAGCAGCACGTGAACAGCACCCCCAGGAACAGCCACTTCTTGAGGGAGCGCGGCTTCGTCTCCGGAGGCGGAGGGGCGGGAGGCCTTCGCGCGGGCGTCTCGAACGCCTGGAGCGGCGCGGCCTTCGCGTCCGCCGAGCGCTCCGCGCCGCAGTGCTTGCACCGGAGCTGGTCTCCTCGATTCGCGGCGCCACAGAAGGCGCAGAACCAGTCCTCGCCCGCGCCGGCAATCTCCAGCGCCTTGTCGTCCGTCACGCCCTCGCGCAGGGACTTGCCGCTCTCCGCGTCCACGTCGCCAAAGTCGAAGTCCGACTCGTCGCCCGTCAGCTCGCGGGGGTTGTTGCAGTTCGGGCAGCGCTTGTGTCGGGCCAGGATGTCCTTGGCGTCGCAGGACGTGCAGTTCCAGGTGCCCTCGATGATGCGCGTGCGCTTGGCCATGCGCGCATCCTAGCCGTGCGTCACACCCAGAGGGCGCGGGAGAACGCGACCCGCTCGGCCGGCGGCAGGCCGGGACGCAGGGGCCGCAGCATGGGCAGCGAGCCGTCTCGTGGGACGCGGAGGGCCCCGGACACCCGCGCCACCCAGGGCAGCGTGGCGGGCTCCTCCCAGATGACCACGCGCCCAAGGCCCGCCCGGTGGGCCACGCCGCGCGCGGCCTCCACCAGGGCGGCGGCGTCCTCCACCGACTCCGCGTCGAGCAGCAGCACCACCAGCTCGCCGTACCGGGCCATCATCGCCCACAGCGCGGTGGAGTTTCCCACCGTCGCGCCGCACGCCTCGGGACGCGGCCTGCGCAAGAGCTCCGAGTAGATGCGCTCCCGCTCCAGGTGCCAGTCCACCTGCGCGGCGCTCGGCCAGAGGAGGAAGGGCACGTCCGGACGCTGGATGCGCGCCATGACCTGGGGCACGTCGCCGTCGCACAGGAGCGCGTCCACCGCGTGCGTGGACAGGCCGCCCACGGCGGACAGGTGCCAGTCCCACGCCGGGGCCTCGCGATAGCCGGAGCGGCGGTAGAGCGGGGCGCCCACGTCGGAGAAGAGGAGGGCGGCGTGGTGGCTCGCGGACTCCTGCTCCAGCCGGGCGGCGACGGCGTCCATCAGCCGCGTCGCATGGCCGTGGCCGCGCAGCGCGGACTCCGTGAAGACGCTGGCGATGGACTGACTGACTCCGCGCGAGGACTCGCCGTCGGGGCCGCGCAGGTAGCTGTCGGTGTGGAACGTCTCGCACGAGGCCAGCACCCGGGCCTCGTCGTCGAGCCACAGCCAGGTGCGCATCCCCTCCCGACACCACGGGTGGGCGCGCAGCCGCAGCTCGCGTTGGTGGAACTGCTCCACGGTGAGCGGCGAGCCCCAGGCGGCGTGGGTGACGCTGTCTCTCTCGGCTTTCTGCGCATCGGTGGCGAGGGCCAGGTGCATGTCCGTGCCAACGTAGCGCCACCCAGGCGTCGCGCGCATCCACCCGGAAGGCTCGGGTTCGACTTACAGGAAGGTGGTGTACGGGAAGCGGACGTGGAGCTGGAGGTACGCCTGGCCCACGTGGAAGATGCCGTCGCGCACCCGGTCCGGCATGCCCAGGCTGCCCAGCTCCTGGGGCACGTAGAGCGCGGACTCCCAGCCCAGGCTGACGAGGAAGTTCTTGGAGAACTGCAGCTCCAGGTCCACGCCCAGCTCGGCGCCCGGCCGGAGGAAGTGCGTATTCGCCAGCGTGTCCGAGTACAGGTACGCATACGTCAACAGCAGCCCGCCCCCCACGGCCAGCCGCACCGGGCCGTCCGTCAGCGGCAGCCCCAGGCCCAGCGGCTTCCAGGTGACGCCGTACATGCCGGTGTTCTTCAGCTTGGGGGAGATGATGAACGAGTCGGGGATGAAGATGGACGGGGAGATGCGGACCTCGTCCACGCTCTTCGCGTACTTCCGGTAGCTCTTGGGAATGGCGCGCTGGTTCTTCTTCAGCCAGTCCTTGTCCAGCACCGCCTCCACGGAGAGCTTCACGCCGGTGTGGATGGGCTGGTCGTCGAAGACGGGGCCGAAGAACATGTACGCGGCGGGCCCCACGCCCACGTCCACCGGCACGGTGACGCGCTGGGCGGCGGCGAGTGCGGGCAAAAGCAGCGTGCACAGCAACGCGAAGCGGGCGGTGCTCATGGGATGCGAATCTCCTGGGTGAAGCGGGCCCCCCCGGAATTAAGCACAACCACGACAATCAACCATTGCCGCACGCCGCGTGTTTGAAGCAGGAAGGGAGCCGCGCCGGCCCCGGGGGCGGCGAAGGACGCCTGGTGCGCTCCGGGACTCTGTCCGCCGGCACCGCGAGAACCTTGGAGAACCGATGCTTTCCGCAGCCCTCTTGATTGCCACGTCCCTGCAGGCCCAGACGCCCGCGCCCGCCGCTCCCGCCCAGGAGCCCGCCGCGCAGGCCATCCCCGTCGCCGCCACGCCGGAGGAGCGCATCGCCGCCGCCGCCGAGCGCGCCGCCGCCGCCGCCGAGCGCGCCGCCGAGGCCAGCGCCCGCGCCGCCGAGGCCGCCGAGCGCGCTGTGAGCATCGCCGCCGGTGCCACGCCCCAGGCCGCCGCCGCGCCGGACGCCACTGCCGCCGCTGCCGCCGCCGCCGCCGCGAAGAAGAAGGAGGAGTGGGACATCGTCGTGGGCCTGGGCCTCATCTCCCTGACGGGCAACGCGTCCACGCTGACGTTCAGCGGCCTGGCCAGCGCGTCGCGCACCACCGAGCACTGGATTTATGGCGTGAAGGCCTTCGGCAACTACGGCCGCAGCCGTCCGCCGGAAGTGACGGGGGATGAGGCGGAGTCGCAGCTGGTGGCGCTCAACGCGGGCATCGAGCTGCGCGGGGACAGGCGCTTCACGAAGATGCTCAGCGGCTACCTCCTGGCGGGGGCGCTGACGGACCACGTGGGCAGCGTCGAGTCGCGGACCTCCGGTGAAGGCGGTCTCGGCGTCCTCTGGTGGGACGAGAAGTCGAAGGACGAGCGCGAGTCCTACCTGCGCACGGACCTCGCCTTCCGCTACGCGCGCGAGACGCGCTTCCAGTACTACCCGTCGCGGATGGATTTGCCGGACGTGGACCTGGGCGGCCCGCGCTTCGGCGTGGCCTTCCGCTACGGCATCACCAAGGAGGTCCTCCTGAAGGAGGACGCGGAGGTGCTGCTGAGCGTCATCGGTGACTCCCGCGTGCTGGCCAACAGCCAGACGCAGCTCGCGGTGAGCCTGACGGAGGCGCTGTCCCTGGGTGTCAGCTTCCTGGTGAAGCACGACAGCAAGCCGCCCGAGGGCAAGGTGTCCACGGACACCGCGCTGGCCTTCAACCTCGAAGTCGCGCTCTAGCCCGCCGTCAAAAGCAACGCGGCGCCGGGGAAGTTCTCCCTCGGCGCCGCGCGGTTGAAGCAGGGGGCCTCCCGTGAAGGAAGACCCCGGGTGTTCAGTGGTGACCCGGTTCCGGAGTCTCCGGCGTGTCCTTCGTCTGGTGCGGCCGCAGCCCGCCACCGAACCGGCCGCGCTGCGCGCCCGTGCCGATATCGGGGGGCTGCAGGTCGCTGTACTGCGAGCCGGGCGGGTTGGCGCCACGGAAGCGCGTGCCGAGGTCCGCCATCGGGATGGCGAGCATCAGCACCACGAAGACGATGGAGACGCCGAACACGATTCGGTTGGCGCCCCGGTGCTCGGACAGGTGCATGAAGTACAGCGCGACGAGCGTGCCCTTCACGGTGGCGATGACGAGCGCGAGCAGCAGGCCGAAGGACGGCAGGTGCATGCGGCCGGTGACGACGGTGACGACCGTCAGCACCAGCAGGACACCCCAGATGAGCCAGTAGCGGCCCGCTCCGTGGTGCTCGTGCATGTTCTTCTCTTCCTGATGGGATTCGTTGGCGATGGCCATGGTGGTGTCGCCCTCAGACCAGGTACAGCATGGGGAACAGGAAGATCCACACCAGGTCGACGAGGTGCCAGTACATGCTGCCCAGCTCGACCATCGTGTAGTTGTTGGGGCCGAAGTCCTTCTTCTTGAACGCCCGGACCATCGCCACCGCCAGCACCGTCATGCCGATGACGACGTGCAGCGCGTGCAGCGCCGTCGAGCAGAAGTAGACCGTGAAGTAGAGGGTGATGCCAGGCATCTGCATCCCCTCGTAGAAGTAGTACCGGCCCGGCAGGGTCCCGATGTGGAACTTGTGCGCGTACTCGAAGTACTTGATGACGAGGAAGCCCAGCGCCATCACCAGGGTGAGCGCGAACATCACGCCCACCATCTTGTTCTTGCCCTCCTTGGCGTAGTGCACCGCGAGCGCCGCGGTCAGCGAGGAGGTGATGAGGACGATGGTGTTCACCGTGCCCATCGTCAGGTCCAGGCTGCGGCTGCCGGCCGCCCACGCCTCCGGGAAGAGGAAGCGGTAGCAGCCGTAGCAGACGAACAGGCCGGCGAAGAGCAGGATTTCCGTCGCCAGGAACAGCCACATGCCCAGACGGGCGGCATGGTTCTGGACCTCGAGCGACGCGAAGTGCTCCGCCAGGCGCGGCACGTTGGCCGTGCCGTCGGCGGTGTGGGCGCTAGACTGCATCGGGGACCTCGGCCTTCTTCGGGTCGACGTAGAAGTGGGGCTCCTCGGGGAAGGTGACCTGCGGGCCCACGAAGTTGTGCGTCGGCGGAGGCGACTCGCTCACCCACTCGTAGCCCTTGCTGCGCCACGGGTTCTTGCCGGAGGCCTCGCCGAACACCAGCGCGTACGTCAGGTAGAACGCGATGATGAGGAAGCCGAAGGCGAGCAGCGACGCGCCCGCGGTGGAGGCCACGTTCAGGGCCTGGAACCGCTCCGGGTAGTCATAGTACCGGCGCGGCATGCCGTTGTTGCCCACCAGGAACTGGGGGATGAACGTCGCGTTGAAGCCCAGGATGATGAGCGCCGCGGACACCAGGCCCCACCCCTCGTGGTACGTCTTCCCGAACATCTTCGGGAACCAGTAGTGGAGGGAGGCCAGGAAGGCCATGATGGTCGCTCCCACCATGATGAAGTGGAAGTGCGCGACGACGAAGTAGGTGTCGTGCCACGGGACGTCCAGCGACACCGTGCCCAGCGCGATTCCCGTCATGCCACCGAACACGGTGAAGAACAGGAAGCCGCAGAAGTAGGCGAAGGGCGTCGAGAACTCGACGGCGCCCTTGTAGACGGTGCCCACCCAGTTGAAGACCTTGATGGCGGTGAACACACCCACCAGCATGGTCAGCACACCGAACACGCCCGCGTCGAAGGTCGACTGACCGGACACGAACATGTGGTGGCCCCAGGCGAAGAAGCCCACGAAGGCGATGCCGAGGCTGGAGTACGCCACCGCGCGGTAGCCGAAGATGTTCTTGCGGCTGTACGTGCTGACGACCTCGCTCATCACACCGAACGCCGGCAGCACCATGATGTACACGGCCGGGTGGCTGTAGAACCAGAACAGGTGCTGGAAGAGCACCGGGTCGCCGCCGCGCGCCGGGTCGAACATGCCGAAGCTGAACAGGTTCTCCACCGCCACCAGCACCGTCAACAGACCGATGACCGGAGTCGCGAGCACCTGGATGCAGCTGGTCGCGTAGATGGCCCAGACGAACAGGGGCATCTTGAACCAGGTGATGCCAGGCGCGCGCATCGTGTGGCAGGTGACGATGAAGTTGATGCCCGTCGCGATGGAGCTGAAGCCGATGATGAACGCGCCGAACATCACCGGCGCCACCGTCGTCGTCGTGTGCGTGCTGTACGGGGTGTAGAAGGTCCAGCCCGTGTCCAGCCCGCCGTTGAGCATGCCCCAGAGCATGAACACGGCGCCCGTCAGGTAGATGTAGAACGAGGCGAGGTTCAGCCGGGGGAAGGCCACGTCCTTGGCGCCCAGCATCAGCGGCAACATGAAGTTGCCGAAGACGGCCGGAATCGCCGGAATCATGAACAGGAAGATCATCACCAGGCCATGGAGCGTGAACGTACGGTTGTACGTCATCGCGTCCATGATGGTCGGACCCGGCGTCAGCAGCTCCACCCGGAGGAGCAGCGCGAAGATGCCGCCCACGAGGAAGAACAGCAGGATGAAGAACAGGAACATCACGCCGATGCGCTTGTGGTCCACCGTCAAGAGCCAGCTCTTGATGGTGGTGCCGTCCACCAGATAGCTGGGGTGGTGGTCGTGGTGCTCGTCGTGCGGGGCGGCCCCCGCCGTATCGAGGCTACTGGATGGGGTCATAGGCGGGTCCCTCGGAGGCGCCCTCGCGGACGTTCGGAGTGCGAAGCGACTTGATGTACTCGACGATGGCGGCCGTCTCGGGGCCCTGCAGCTTGCCCTGATACGTCGGCATCACATTCTGGTAGCCCGACACCAGGTGGGCTCCAGGGTCCATCATCGACTGGGTGATGTAGGCCTCGTCCACGCGGATGGTCTGACCGTCATCCAGCTTCTCCACGCGGTCATACATGCCAACGAAGGTGGGGCCGATGTGCGCCGAGCCATCCACCGAGTGGCACTTCAGGCAGCCCTGCGTACCGGCCAGCACCTGGCCCTGGTCCACCATGCGCGCCACCGGCGGCACCAGCGAGGTGTCCGCGAGCGCGTCCTGGCGGTCCTGCAGCCGGCCGCGGCGCTGGTCCTTGATCCACACGTCGTACTCCTCCTGGGGGAGGACCACGACCTCCGCGAGCATCTTCGAGTGCGACAGGCCGCAGTACTCGGTGCAGAGCACCTGGTACGTGCCGGGCTTGGTCGCCTCGAACCAGATCTGCGTGTAGCGACCCGGCAGCGCATCCATCTTGATGCGGAAGGCCGGCACGTAGAACGAGTGCAGCACGTCCCGGGAAGTGATGAGCAGACGGACCGGGCGGTTGGCCGGGACGTGAAGGACGTTCACGCCGTTAGGACCTTCCGGGTACGCGAACTTCCACATCCACTGCTTGCCCATGACGTAGACGTCCATCGCGTCCTTGGGCGGCGTGGTGACCCAGGTGAAGTCCCTGAAGCCGATACCGAACCAGGCCAGGAAGAACACCAGCGGCACGGAGACGAAGAGGAACTCCGTCTTCAGCGTGGGGACGACGTACTCGGTTGCCTGGTCGGGAATCCGCCGGCGGTACCGGAAGAACATGAACAGCGCCGCGAGGCCAACGCCAGCCGACATCACCATCGTCGTTCCCACGACGAAGTGGTGCAGCAGGTCGACCCGTTCCGCGAACGTGGACGCGCTCTCCGGGAGGAACAGAAGGTTGTTGAGAAGCTCGCTCATGCCGCCGCGCCTTTCTTCAGCTCGCGCCTCCAGAAATAGATCAGCATCGTCGCCAGGGCGAGGAAGACAGCCATGCCGCCCAGGCGGATGAACCCGAAGATGTAGAAGCCGTACCGCCGGGTCGCGGTGTCGTACTTGAAGCAGGACATCACCACGCGGTCGAGGCTGGTACCCACGCGGCCACCTGCCGCCTCCAGCAACGCCAGCTTCGTGTCCTTGGCGGGGAAGTCCGTCCCGTACAGATACCGGGAGATGCTCCCCTCCGGCGTGAGCACCATCACCACCGCGGGGTGGGCGTACTGCCTGGTGCTCGCGTCATACGTGTACTTGAAGCCCACCGCGTCCGCGAGACGGTGGATCTGCTCGTCGGTGCCCGTGAGGAAGTGCCAGGGCGCGCTCTCCGGCTTCCCCATGGACTGAAGGTGTTTGCGCCGGCGCTCGTTGCTCATCGCCGGGGTGTCTTCCGGGTCCACGCTGACCGTGACGGCCTCGTAGTCCTGGCCCAGTTCCAGCCCCAGCTCCCGCATGGTCTTCACCTGGGCGTTGAGCACCAGGTTACAGAGCATGGGGCAGTTGTAATACACGAGCGTCAGCAGGGTGGGACGTGTCTTGGGCAACACCGAGCCCAGCGTCACTTCCTGCCCGCTCCCGTCGATGAAGCGGGTCTGCAGGGGCACCGGTTCACCCAGGTGCTCCTCCACGTCCACACCCTTGAGCTGGGGGGGCGCGTCCGACTGTGCTTCGACGATGGCGCGGGGCGTCTTGCCCCCGCCCGGCATCGCTGAGGCCGGGAGCGCCGTGGCCAGGAGCAGCGCCATGGCGGCGAGCATCCCCCGGCGCGGGGCACACGGGGAGATGTAGGAGAGGATGGACATCATCGCGGGCGGCTCTTGGAGATGACCGACTTCATCGCCTCGTCGAGGTTGGGGTGCGCCTTGACGCCCGGCTGGTCACCCCAGCCCGCCTGCAGGGCCTGCTGCTGGCCGCCAATCTTCTCCTCGGCGTGCCAGTCCTGCTCGAACAGGCGCTGGTTGACGATGCCCACCTCGTACTGCCCCATGGCCGCCGGCCGCGGAGGAGGACCGTCCGGCTGGGCCTCCTTCATGGTCCGCACCTGGATGGCGTAGGCCCAGACGATTCCCACCGCGAAGATGACGAGCGAGCCGGCGCCAATGCCGATGATCTTGCTCATCACGATGTGGTCTTCCTCGGCGGCCACACCGTGGGCGCCGACGATGACACGCGACTCGAGCTCAACCTGGGTCTTCTTCATGGCTGCACGTACCTCAGGGACTCAGCGATGTACGGGTCCTTCACCGGCATCGTGTAGTTGCCGCGAGCGTTCTTGAGCGCGAAGCCCACCGCGATGCCGCCCACGCCAATGAACGAGGACAGCAGCGTCACGAGCGACAGCACGTCGAAGCTCGGGCCCTGGTTGCCCGTCAGCGCCGGCCAGATGAGCCAGTACATGTCCACCGCGTGGATGACCAGCAGGTAGACGGCCACCACCGACAGCCGGCGGGGGTGCAGCTTCAGATTCCGTGACAGGAGCACGAAGAACGGCAGCACGAAGTGGCCGAAGAACAGGGCGATGGACAGCGGCTTCCACGCGCCGAAGATGCGCAGGCCGTACCAGGGCGCCTCTTCCGGGATGTTGGCGATCCACACCAGCATGAACTGGGAGAAGGCGATGTAGGCCCAGAACGCCGTGAAGGCCAGCATCAGCTTGCCCAGGTTGTGGAAGTGGGCCGTCGTCACCACGTTGCCGTAGAGGTCCTTGCCCCGCGCCAGGGTGGTGACGATGGTGAGGACGCAGAAGGCCGACAGGAAGCTGCCCGCGAAGTAGTAGACGCCGAACATGGTGGACTGCCACAGCGGCGTGAGGCTCATCAGCCAGTCGAAGGACGCGAAGGTGATGGTCAGCGCCAGGAAGGGCAGGATGCCGGGGGCGAAGCGGCGCATGCGCACCGTGAGGTCCAGCCCGCCTTCGGTGTCCTGCTTCAGGCTCAGCCCGCGCAGCTTCCAGGAGGCGAAGATCCACACCGAGAAGTAGATGACGTGGCGGAAGAGCGTGAACGGCCAGTTCAGGTAGCCGTGCTCCTTGTGCGACAGGTGCTCGGACTCCAGGCCGGTGATGCCGGCGCGCAGCGGCGAGCCCGGCCACCAGGGGTACAGATACCCCGCCATCAGAATCAGGGGGATGATGAGCAGCAGGAAGATGGGGATGACGGACGAGCCCGTCTCCATCGTGCGGCGCAGGACGATGAGCCACTTGGCCTTCGCCGTGTGGAAGATGGCCACCATGATGGTGAAGGCCACGCTGATGCCCACCCAGTACGCGAAGGCGAGCAGGTAGCTGTGCGCGGCCGCGCCCTTGGCGTTGGTGAGGAAGAAGACGGCCAGGGTGACCAGGATGCCCAGGGCGCCCGCGCCGAACGCTGGAATCATCAGCTTCGGCGTGCCGGTGTAGCGCTCGAGGTGAGCTGGGGCTTCGGCTGCGGGGGTCATCGGTTCTCCTGCGGGACGGGCTGCTGTCCGCCCGTACGGGTGTTGCGAGCTTCCTGGAGGGCACGGACGTAGGCGACCACGGCCCAGCGCTCACGCACGTCCAGTTCACCGGAGAAGGACGGCATCACGCCGTAGCCCTCGTTGATGGCCGTGTAGAAGTGGCCCGCGGCCTTGCTCTCCAGCTCCAGCAGGGACGGCGGCAGGCGCAGGGCCATGTTCTCCGCGACCACGCTGTTGCCGTCGCCGAGCACGCCGTGGCACTGCGAGCAGACGATGTTGTACTTCTTCTGGCCCAGCGTCAGCAGGGTCTGGTCCACCGTCACGGGGATGGTGGCCACGGGCTGACCGTTGGCGCGGCCGCTGAGGGCCGTCTGCCGGGCGGTGGGGTCCTTGAGCTCCGGCAGGCTGGCGAAGCGCTCGCGGGGCACCGTTCCAGCCGGGGGCGTGCGCATGGCACGACCGTCCGCCCAGAAGTCAGAGGCCTCGTAGTACTCGTACTTGGCCTGGTGCTCCATGCGCTGGAGGAACTCCGAGGGGACGTCGCAGCCCGACAGGGCGACGAGTCCGGCGGCGGGGATGAGCCACCTCATTCCTTCTCTCCCGTGACGACGGTCACCTGGGTGGCACCCAGGGCCTTGAGCTGGTCAATGACGGCCGCCGCGTCCTGGCCCGTCGCATGCGGCACGCTCAGCCAGTAGCCGTGCGTGGACGCGGTGCGGAAGGCATCGGACTCGAAGACGGGGTGGTACGGCTGCGGCAGCCGGCTCAGTCCCAACAGGCCGAAGAAGATGCCGAACGCGGCGAACAGCACGCTCAGCTCGAATGTAATCGGCACCCACGCGGGCAGGGACAGGAGCGGACGACCACCGATGTTCAGCGGGTAGTCGTAGGTGTTCATCCAGGTCTGCATCGCGAGCGCCGTCGTCAGGCCGGTGAGCCCACCGCACAGCGCGATGAAGGGGACCTTCGAGGGGGGCAGGCCCAGGGCCTCCGAGCCGCCATGCAGCGGGTACGGAGAGTAGGTGTCCATCCCCTGGAAGCCCTTCTCCCGCATCTGACGGGTGGCATCCACGAGGACATCTGGCGTCTCGAACTCGGCCAGCACCCAGGAATCGAGGACAGTGGCTTCCATGACTCTAGTGCGCTCCGTGGGATTTCTGGTGGGCGGCGTGCTTGAGCTCCAACTGCAGCTCCTTCACTTCGCTGATGGCCACCGCGGGCACGAACTTCAGGAACAGGAGGAACAGCGTGCCGAACAGGCCCAGGGTGCCGACGTAGATGCACCAGTCCACCCAGGTGGGGGAGTAGATGCCCCACGACGAGGGCAGGAAGTCCTGGGAGAGCGACGTCACGATGATGATGAAGCGCTCGCACCACATGCCGATATTCACGGCGATGGAGGCCACCCACATGATGGGGATGCTGGTGCGGCACTTCTTGAACCAGAAGATGTTCGGCGTGACGACGTTGCACGTGATCATCAGCCAGTACACGCCGGCGTAGGGGCCCGTGGCGCGGTTCACGTAGAAGGTCCAGAACTCGAACTGGTTCTGCGAGTACCAGGCGACGAAGTGCTCCATCAGGTATCCGTAGGACACCAGGAGGCCCGTCGCGAGGATGACCTTGTTCATGTTCTCCAGGTGGCGGTCCGTAATCACGTCCCGCAGACCCAGGTACTTGCGCGCCGGGACGATGAGGGTGATCACCATCGCGAAGCCGCTGAACACGGCGCCGGCCACGAAGTAGGGCGGGAAGATGGTCGCGTGCCAGCCGGGCAGCAGGGACACGGCGAAGTCGAACGAAACGATGGTGTGCACCGAGACGACGAGCGGCGTGGAGAGGCCGGCCAGGAGCAGGTAGGCGATCTTGTAGTTGTGCCAGTGCCGCCCTGAGCCGCGCCAGCCGAGCGCGAACAGGCCGTAGATGGTGCGCTGAAGCTTCGTCTTGGACGAGTCACGCAGCGCGGCCAGGTCCGGGATGAGGCCCACGAACCAGAACAGCGCGGACACCGTGAGGTACGTGGAGATGGCGAACACGTCCCACACCAGCGGGGAGCGGAACTGCGGCCACGCGCCCAGGGTGCTGGGGTAGGGGAACAGCCAGAAGGCGAACCAGGGACGGCCGGTGTGCAGCAGCGGGAACAGACCCGCGCACATGACGGCGAACAGCGTCATGGCTTCGGCGAAGCGGTTGATGCTCGTGCGCCACTTCTGCTGGAAGAGCAGGAGGATGGCTGAGATGAGCGTACCGGCGTGGCCGATACCGACCCACCAGACGAAGTTGATGATGTCGAACGCCCAGCCGACCGGCTGGTTGTTGCCCCACACGCCGATGCCCCGGGCGAGCGTGTAGGTGACGCCGACGACGAGCAGACCCAGCGCGCTGAGCGTCAGGCCGAAGAGCATGAACCAGCCCTTGCCCGGCTTGCGCCAGACATGGTCCAGCAGCGTCTCGTTGAGGGACTTGTCGTCGTGGTGCGGCGGGATGAGGTCCCGGGGCTCGAGCGGATCGAGCGGGGCGGTGGCGGCGGTCTCGGCCATGATTAGTGGCTCCCTTCGTTCGTCGCGGCCTTGGCCGGCTCGAGGGCGGAATTCGGGTTGCGCACGCGGATGAGGTGCGAGGTGCGCGGACGCGTGCCCAGCTCGTGCAGGAGCTTGTAGGCGCGGACATCCTCGGAGAGCTGGCTGACGAGCTGGTTCTCGTCGTTGAGCGAGCCGAAGACGATGGCCTGCGCGGCGCACGTCTGCTGGCACGCCGTCTTGAGGTCCGCTTCCTTGATGAGGTGCTTGTGGACGCGCGCGTCGATGCGGGCGCGCTCGATGCGCTGCACGCAGTACGTGCACTTCTCCATGACGCCGCGGTTGCGCACCGTGACGTCCGGGTTCATCAGCATCTTCTCGGTGGCCGTCTTGCCCGCGGTGTAGTGCAGGTAGTTGAAGCGGCGGACCTTGTACGGGCAGTTGTTGGAGCAGTACCGCGTGCCGACGCAGCGGTTGTACACCATGTCGTTCAGGCCCTCGTCCGAGTGCACGGTGGCGTTCACCGGGCACACGTACTCGCAGGGGGCCTTCTCGCAGTGCACGCACATGACAGGCTGCATGACCATCTTCGGGTCGTTCTCGGGACCCTCGAAGTACCGGTCGATGCGCAGCCAGTTCATCTCACGGCTGACGGCCACCTGCGCCTTGCCCACGACGGGGATGTTGTTCTCCGCCTGGCAGGCCACCACGCACGCGCTGCAGCCCGTGCAGCGGGACAGGTCGATGGCCATGCCCCACTTGTAGCCCTTGGAGTAGTCGAAATCGACGAGGTTGTCCTGGATGCCCTGCTTCAGCTCGCCCTTCACGCGGTGGAGCGTGTGCTCCGTCTCCTTGGAGGGGTGCTCCAGCTCGGAGATGGGCATGTCCAGCGCGAGGGGCCGGTTCTCCATGCGCCAGTGCGTCTGGGTCAGGCTGAACTTGTAGCTGCCGCGCACCTTGGTGAGCGTGGCGCCGCCGTCGAACCAGGGGTTCTTGCTGGTGCGGATGGGGTTGACGTTGAAGCCCACGCCCTTGGCGACCTGCTCGTGCAGGCCGTTGCGGCCGTAGCCCAGCGCCACCGTCACCGTGTTGTCCGCGTGGCCGGGGACAATCCACACCGGCACCGTCAGCTTCTGGCCGTTGTAGGTCAGCTCCGCCAGGTCGCCAGGGGCGAGGCCGAGCGCCTTCGCCGTGTCCGGGCCCAGCAGGGCGGCGTTGTCCCAGACCATCTTGGTGATGGGCTCGGGCAGCTCCTGCAGCCAGGAGTTGTTGGCGAAGCGGCCGTCGTAGACCTTGTAGTCGTTGACGAAGTTCAGCTCCAGGTCACCCGAGGCCGGGGGCGTGTAGCCCGCGATGAGCGAGGCGGCGGCGCCGAAGTCCGGCGAGCCCGCGACGGCGTGGGACGCGGTGTTCTCGATGAAGCCCTGGGCCACCCAGGACTCCCAGCGGGCCTCGAAGTCGGCCGGGTTGGCCGTCTGGCCACGCCAGTAGTCGCGCAGGAGCTGGTAGGCGGGGTGGAAGGGCTCGTCCAGGAACAGCGCGAAGAACTCCACCTCCGGCATCCCGTTGAAGAGCGGCTGGATGAGCGGCTGGGCGATGGAGACGGTGCCCTCCACCGAGCGGCCGTCGCCCCACGTCTCCAGCGGGTGCGCCGCGGGGACGAACCAGTCGACGTGCGCGCTGGTCTCGTCCTCGTAGAGCGACGTGTAGAGGACGTTGAGCCTGGCGCGGTTGGGGTGGTCCTTGCTCAGCACCTTGCCCAGGCCCACGTCGTCCGGCAGCGTGAAGACGGGGTTGTAGGCGGTGATGACCAGGGTGTCGACGCGGCCGGCCTCGATGTCTTCCACGAGGGCGCGGACCTGCGACATGCCCGTCGCCTCGGCGATGGGGGCCTGGATGTAGCGGACCGTCTTGTCGCCGTTGCCGAGCGCGTTGTTGATGGCGTGGGCCAGCGCGTGGACCGCGGCCGGCTGACGCTCACCCGCGATGACCAGCGACCGACCGGGGCCGGCGGCGCGCAGGTCGGCGGAGACCGCCTGCACCCAGTTGCCCAGCTCACCGCGCAGCGGCGACTTGGCGGCGGCGGCGCCCGCGAGGGAAGCGGCGCTGCCACCGATGGCCTGGGCCACCGCGGCGGCGAGGCCGAGGACCTCCTGCGACTTCAGGCGCAGGCGGTGGTCCGCCATGCCGCCGGTGATGGAGAAGCGGGCCTCCGCCATGTAGAGGCGGTTGAGCTTGCCCTTGCGCGGGTCGCGACGGTCCGCGAACTCGCGGATGTGGCGCAGGTTGCCCGGGCAGCTCTCCAGGAAGTCCGCGTCCAGCGACAGGACGATGTCCGCCTGGGAGAAGTCGTACAGCGCGGCCACGTGCTGCCCGCCGAACAGGGTGCGCAGCGTGTCCGCCTGCGTGTCCTGGTTGGAGGACGCGCTGTGGAAGCGCGCGTTGGGCATCTTCTTGATGATGCGGTTGCGCAGGTCGCTCGTCAGCGGCGAACCCACCGCCTCCGTGAGGAAGCGCACGCGCGAGCCGCCGTTCTCCGCGGCGGACTTGCCGACGAGGGACGCGATGGTCTCGTTGAGCACGCGCTGGGCGCGGGGCGTCTTGCCCTGGCGCAGCACGCGCGCGCGGCTCGGGTCATAGAGCGACAGCAGCCAGGCCTGCTCGAAGGTGCAGGCGGCGCCCTGGTTGACCGGGTGGTCCGGGTTGCCCTCGACCTTCACGGGGCGACCCTCGCGGGCGGTGATGAGCAGGCCGGAGGTGTGGCCGGCCAGCGTCATCGCGGACGCGTAGTGCAGGGGGTTGCCGGGGGTCACTTCCGGCGGCGTCTTCGTGTACGGCAGCAGCTTCTCGTCCGGGGGACGGGTGCTACAGGCCGTGGCGCCGGCCAGGGCCAGCGAGGCGCCGAGCAGCTGCATGAACTCGCGGCGCACGAAGCCGGTGGGGGGCAGGTCCGCGCCCACGGGGAACTCCGGGCGGGACTCCTCCATGTACTCGGAGGTGCCCAGCTTCTCCTCGAGGCTGCGCCAGTACGACTGGCCGTAGCCGTGCTCGGCGGAGTTGGCGTTCGCGGCGGCGTGCTCCAGCGCCTCACCGACGGCGTCAGGCGCCGCGGCGGGCCGGTCCGAGACGACCGGGAGCGCGAAGGACGAGGATTCCTGCGACGGCGCGCCGTCGCGCTTCGTGTTCATCGGTGGCATGTGGAGCAGCTCGTGCGCGAGTGGACGTCGTACTCATCCTTCAGCTTCTCGCCGAGCGCGATGGCCTCGGCCTTGTCCGACGGCGGAGTCCACGTCATCGACGTGATGAACTCCGGGGGCCGCAGGTGCGGCTCGGGATTGCGGTGACACTCCAGACACCACGCCATGGTCAGCGGAGCGAACTGCTCCACCGCGGCCATCTGGTCGATGCGACCGTGGCAGCTGGCGCAACCCACGCCCTTGTTCACGTGGATGGCGTGGTTGAAGTAGACGAAGTCCGGCAGGTTGTGGACGCGGACCCACTGGATGGGTGAGTCGGCGAAGAAGGCCTTGCGCACCTCGGTGAGGTACGGGCTCTTGTTCCACACCTGCGCGTGGCAGGACATGCACACGGTGGTGGACGGGATGCCCGCGGAGGGCGCCTTGTCCACACTCCAGTGGCAGTACTGGCAGTCGATCTTCTCGTCCCCCGCATGGTGGCGGTGGTCGAATTCGATGGGCTGCTCGATGGGCTGCTGCTGGTTCGTGACGTACGGGGACCGTACGTAAGCCATGAGGCCGCCGATGCCGATGGCGGGCACGGCAAGAAGCGCCGCGGCGGACAGCCGAGACACCGTGTTCGTCCAGCGTGGAAACAGAGGGCCGCTCATACCAGGACCATGGGCAAGGGGGCTTCTACAACTGCGGTGACAGGAGAAGAGGAAGAGGTGGGGACGCGGCTGAACGCGAGGAGCGGCGGGGCGATCCCGGCCCCGACGGGTCGGGGGGGCGGCTCCTGGCGCGCGGAAGGCGAAGCAGTCACGTCCAACGAAACCTCTATGGATGTTGCCGCGGGCGGGTCCCTCCTCCTGGCCCAACCCAGCGCGGCGCGGGACCATTGACCATCGACACGGCAGTGTCAACCATTCTGATGTTGTGGAGCCGTGGGATACCACTTCCTCGCGCGGAGGCGGGAAATCGCGGTCCAGAGGTGATGAATCTCTCTTCTGGCGGGAGGAAGGGACGTTGAGCCCGAGCCCGTCCGCGGCGGATCATCACGTGTGCTGGGGTGTCTCGGTGCGCTGCTCACACAAGGTATGGGCAGACCGGCGCGCGGGCTCATCGCCCGACAGAGACATGTCGACGGCTCGGGCTTGAGACGGTGTCACTCGGAGTCCGCGCCAGCCGGCTCCCGCCAGCGCTGCTTGCGGCGGGCGAGCAGCTTCTCCACCAGCTCCCGGACCCGCGAGTCCCGGTGATAGTGGGGGTCATGCCGGCTGCCCTTGCCCTGGTTGCAGCAGGCGCAGGCCAGGCCCAGGTTCTCCGGCGCGTCCGTTCCTCCGGCGGTTCGCGGGAGGATGTGCTCGATGGTGGCCCGGCTGATGGGCTCGCCATCCAGACCCACCACCAGATGCGCGTTGCAGTGCAGGCACTTGCCCAGCCAGGCCTCGCGCCCCCGATGCTCGGTGAGCTCGAAGGTGGTGTCCGTGGCGATGATGCCCAGAATCTTGCGGCGCTTGGAGTCGCTCATCCTACACCTCGACCACGGAGGGGCCGGCGATGGCGAAGACGCGCTCCCCGGGTCGGCGCGGCATGTCGAGTCCCCCGGTGAAGGCGCTGAAGGCCGGGAGCACGCCCACCCCGGGGCCCAGGTGGAAGCATGGAAGACGGAGGCGGTCCCCGCCAGCCGACAGCCTCACGGTGGGGTGGAGATGACCGGCCCAGATGTAGCGGCCCGTGACAGGGGTGGGGTGATGGGCGAAGCGGAAGGGCCCCTCATCCAGGTGGGACTCGTGGACGTCCATGTGCCACTCCGTGGGCAGGGGCCCCGCACGGAGGTCATGGTTGCCCCGGACCAGCACCACCTCCACGTCGGCATGGCCCGCGCGCCAGTCCGCGAGTCTCTGGATGAGCGCGGGGGTGAGGCCCTCCCGGGAGTGGACGAGATCGCCCAGGACGAGCAGCCGACGGGCCCCCGTGCTGGCGAGCGCCGAGGACAGGCGGGTCAGGTCATCCTCCAGCACGCCGAGCGGCAGGGGGATGCCGTGCTGCTGGAAGCTCTCCGTCTTGCCCCAATGGAGGTCGGCCACCGCGAGGGTGCGGGCCTCGGGCCAATGCAGGGCCCGTTCCGGGAGCAGCTCCAGCGGGGTGCCGCCTACGCGGACCTGGCATCGTCGCGCGTCCATCGCTCCTTCATGCGCTCCACCCGCTCCAGCAGGGACTCGCTGGAGAGGCTGGCGCTGATGCGCTCGACGACGAGCGGGAAGGCCAGCGGCGTCGGCCTCCGGACGTGGAGCAGCTCCAGGGGGCTCGACTCCAGGCGCTCCAACGCACGCTCCATGCGGCCCTGCTCGAACTGTTGCTCCAGCACCTCGCGGCGGGCCTGGGTGAGCAGCAGGTGTCCCGGGTCATGGCGGGCGAAGACATCATGGAGGAGGGCGGCGCTCGACTGGACCTGCCGCGTGGACTTGCGAGCCCCGGGGAGCCCGGGCAGCACCAGTCCCGCCACGCGGGCGATGTCCCGGAACTGGCGTTTCGTCAGCTCGCCTACGTTGATGCTCTCGAGCACGTCCTCCACCAGGTGCTCGCGCGTGAAGAGGTGGGGGCGCAGCGCCTGCTCGAAGGGATAGGGCGCGGGGGTGAGCAGCTCCAGGCCGTAGTCATTCACGGACACGCTGAAAGTGGCCTTCTGGAGGCGTGTGAGCCGCAGAGCGAGCAGGGCCGCGAGTCCCTCGTGCACCCGCCGTCCTTCGAAGGGATAGAGGAAGAGGTGGTGCCCGTCACGCGTCTGGCACACCTCCGCGAGGAGCGCGCTGGCCGAGGGGATTCGCGACAGTCGCTCCTGGGTCTCCAGAATGGGCCACGCGGCGGCGAGCTCGTCGGAGGTGACGTCGCCGTGGCGCGCGGAGTCGAGCGTGCGGCGCACGGCGGCGGCCAGCGATGTGGACAGCGGCAGGCGACTGCCACCCCAGCGCGGTGTCTGCGTCACCTTCGCCTTCGCGGGCCGGACGTAGGCGGTGAGCCCTTGGAGTCGGCCGAGCTCGAGCTTCTTGCCGGCGAACTGGAAGGTGTCTCCTGGGCGGAGCCGGCTGACGTAGGACTCCTCCACGCTGCCCAGCCGTCCTCCGCTCCAGTAGCGCAACTCGACTACGGCATCGGAGGTGATGGTGCCGATGTTGAGCCGGTGCAGTCGGGCGACGCGGGCGTCCTTCACGACGAAGCGACCCTCGTGCTCCTCCACGCGGCGGAACTCCGGGTAGGCCGTCAGCGTGGGGCCACCTTCGCGCACCAGGGTGAGCGTCCAGTCGAACTCCTCGTCCGTGAGGTCCGCGTAGGCCGCGGCGCCGCGCACCTCATCGAGCAGGGCCTCTCGGGTGAAGCCTCCTCCGAGCGCGCACGTCACCAGGTGCTGGGCCAGTACGTCCAACGGCTTGCCAGGGGGGATGCGCGGTTCGACTTCCTTGCGTGCGAGCGCATCGCGGGCGGCTGCCATCTCCACCAGCTCCAGCGCGTGCGTGGGGACGAAGAGGATGTTGCACGTGGCCTCGGGACGGTGTGCGCCTCGGCCCGCGCGTTGGAGTGTCCGGCCGATGCCCTTGGGACTGCCCACCTGCACCACGCGCTCCACGGGGCCGAAGTCCACGCCCAGGTCCAGCGACGAGGTGCACACGACGATGCGCAGCGAGCCGTCCTTGAGGCGTCGCTCCACGCGCTCCCGCTCGTCGCGGTCGATGGAACCGTGGTGCAGTGCGAGCAGGTGTTCCCACTCCGGGCGCGCGAAGCGCAGGCCCTCGAACCAGCGCTCCGCCTGTGAGCGCGTGTTGGTGAAGATGAGTGTCGACTTCGCCGGGTCCAGCCTCGCGGCCACGCGGGCCAGCATGGTGAAGCCCAGGTGTCCCGCCCATGGAAACGTGTCCACCTGGTCCGGCAGCAACGTCTCCACGTCCACCGGACGCTCCAGGTCCGCGCTGACGAGGGTGGGGCGCGTACCTGTGCCGACCCCGTGCCGCGCGGCCTCCTCCAGGTTGGCGAGCGTGGCGGACAAGGCCCAGGTACGCATGCGCGGAGCGAAGCTTCGCAAGCGGGACAGGGCGAGCTCCGTCTGCGTGCCTCGCTTGGAGCCGAGCAGCTCGTGCCACTCGTCGACGATGACGGCGCGCAGCGAGGAGAACAACTCCGGCGCTCGCTCGTTGGAAAGCATCACGGAGAGCGACTCGGGCGTGGTGATGAGCACTTCGGGGAGTCGCTGTCTTTGTCGCTGGCGCACCGACGACGACGTGTCTCCGGTGCGGCTCTCCACATCGAGGTCCGTGTCGAGCACGCTCAGCGGCTCGCGAAGGGCCAGCTCCACGTCACGTGACACCGCGCGAAGGGGCGTCACGTAGAGAATCTGGAGCCCCTTCTCGCCATGCTCGGCCACGTCGGCCAGTGGCGCGAGATACGCGGCGTAGGTCTTCCCCGCGCCCGTGGGGACATGGATGAGCCCGCTGTCTCCACATGCATAGGCGGCCCAGGCTTCTTCCTGGAAGGCGTAGGGCGTCCAGCCCTTCGAGGCGAACCAACCCCGGAGCCGCTCCATCGGCGGGCCGCTCGCCGCTTTCGTGGAGGGCGCCGTCTCGCGTGGCTTCGCTCGCTTCCTCCCGCGTGGGTTCCCGGTCGTCGGTGTTGGGCCTCCGTGGAGGGCCTTCCTCTTCGCCTGGAGCTGGGCTCGCAGCGAGGGCGACCTACGCGCTGGCATGGAGCAGCTCCTTGAGCGAGTCCAGGGAGTCGGCGTCCTGTGGCTTCTTGTCCGTGCGCCAGCGGGCGATGCGAGGGAAGCGCAGCGCGACGCCCGACTTGTGACGCGGTGACTTCTGGATGCCCTCGAAGTGCAGCTCGAAGACCTGCTCGGGCTCCACCGAGCGCACCGGTCCGAACTTCTCGCGCGTGTGCGCGCGAATCCATCGGTCCAGTCGGCCAATCTCCTCGTCGGTGAGGCCCGAGTACGCCTTCGTCACCGGGAGCAGGTCCGTCCCGTTCCACACGGCGAAGGTGTAGTCGGTGTACAGCGAGGAGCGTCGGCCATGTCCTGGATGCGCGTAGAGCAGCACCGCGTCCACCGTGAACGGGTCGATCTTCCACTTCCACCAGTCGCCACGCTTGCGGCCCGTGAGGTACGGGGAGCTCAATCGTTTGAGCATGAAGCCCTCGACGTTGCGCTCACGTGCCTCGCTTCGCGTGTGCGCCAAGGCTTCCCAGGAAGAAGCTTCCACGGCGGGGGACAGCGGCAAGGTGGGGTGGTGCTTCAGCAGCGCGGCCAGTCGCTCGCGGCGTTCGCGCAGCGGCAGTGCACGC
The DNA here is from genome assembly GCF_013372595.1 of Myxococcus sp. AM011. Lineage (NCBI taxonomy): Bacteria > Pseudomonadati > Myxococcota > Myxococcia > Myxococcales > Myxococcaceae > Myxococcus > Myxococcus sp. AM011. The sequence goes on along the minus strand of NZ_JABXEM010000127.1, from coordinate 7,858 downwards.
AGGTCCTGCCCGTCCTGCTCCAGCAAGTCGTATGCGATGAACGCAGCCGGTGCCTCCGCGAGCACCCGGGGCGTCAGCTTCTGTCGACCGATGCGACGCTGGAGTCGAGCGAAGGGCAGGGGCTTGCAGTCCTCGTACGCCAGCACCTCGCCGTCCAGCACGGTGCCTTCGGGCAGGGCCTTCGCGGCCTCGGTGATTTCGGGGAAGCGGTCGGTGATGAGCTCCTCACCCCGGCTCCAGAGATAGACGTCTCCCTTCCGGTGGAGGAGCTGGCCTCGGATGCCGTCCCACTTCCATTCGACCAACCACTCCGAGAGGTCTCCCAGTGACTCCGGCGGCTGCTCCAGCGGAGACGCCAGATAGAATGGATACGGACGCGAGTGCTCCGCATCCGAGACCTCCGGCGAGACGAGCTGCTGGAAGAACTCCTTCGAGGGAGTCCAGGTCCCCATCAACCGGTGCGCGACGTCTGGCGCGGGAAGTCCCGCCACCTTCGCGAGCGCGCGGACCACCAGCGTGGAGGAGACGCCCACGCGCAGCTCCCCGGTGAGCATCTTGCTCAGCAGGAAGACCTCTCGCCGAGGCATGGCGCGCCACCAGGACACCACCTGCTCGCGCTGCGCTGTCGCATCCAGCTCACGCAGGGGCAGCAGGCGCTGGGTGAGCCACTGCGACAGCGGCAGCTCCTCCGGCGCGCTCGGCCGCTCCAGGTTGTCCAACAGCAGGGAGATGACTTCCGCGAGGTCTCCCACGGAGGCGTAGACCTCCGCGAACAGCCAGTCGGGAATGTGCGTCAGCTCCTGGGTCCACCCCACCAGCAGCTTCGTGGTGAGCAGTCGCTTCAGCTTCTGTCCCGTGAGGAAGTACAGCGCCCACGCGGTGTCCTCGGGAGGTGCTTCCTGGAAGTAGCGGGCGAGGGCCTCCACCTTCGCGTTGGTGGAGGTGGTCTGGTCCAGGCGCTCGTACAGGTCCGCGAGTCGTCGCATGGGTCAGTCCTCCGCCTCGCCCTCGAACTGCGTTGCCAGCGGAGAGGCGTCCACGCCCTGCTCGCGGAGATAGCGCGCCAGGGGCTCCGCGGAGCCGTGCGTGGTCAGCACCCGCTCCGCGCCCGTGTCCGCCACCGTGCGCAGCAACTCGGACCAGTCCGCGTGGTCCGACAGCACGAAGCCCCGGTCGAAGCCGCGCCGCCGTCGATTGCCGCGCACGCGCATCCAGCCCGAGGCGAAGCCCGTCTCCGCTTCGCCGAAGCGCCTCATCCACGTGGACCCGCCCGCGCTCGGCGGCGCCAGCACCAGCGCTCCCGCGAAGGACGTGCCCTTCGCCACCTCCGACACGAGCTGCGTGGGAATCATCTTCACGCCCGCGTCCCGGTACACCTCCACCAGACCCTGCACCGCGCCGTGAACGAAGGCGGTCCGGTCCGTCAGCCGCGCCAGCTCCGCGAGGACGCGCTGCGCCTTGCCCAGGGCGTAGCAGAACAGCACCGCCGCGCGTCCCACCGCGCGATTCGCGTCCCACCACCGCAGGATGTCCTCCGCCACTTCGCGCGTGTCGTCCCAACGGAAGATGGGGAGGCCGAACGTCGCCTCGGTGATGAACGTGTGACAGCGCACCACCTCGAACGGCGCGCACGTCGGGTCCGCCGCGCGCTTGTAGTCGCCGGAGATGACCCACACCTCGCCCCGATGCTCGATGCGGAGCTGCGCGCTGCCCAGCACGTGGCCCGCCGGGTGGAAGCTCACGGTGACGTCGGTGAGCTTCAGCGGCTCGCCATACTCCAGGGCGTCGATGCGCGAGTCGGCGCCCACGCGCCGCCGCAGCAGGGCCTCGCCCGCTCGGGTGCCCAGGTAGCGCTGGTGGCCCGTGCGCGCGTGGTCCCCGTGCGCATGGGTGATGAGCGCCCGCTCCACCGGACGCCAGGGGTCGATGTGGAAACCTCCAGGCTCACAATAGAGCCCGTGGGGCGTCACCGTGATGAGCGGCCTTCGTGCCTGGAAGGAGACGGAGGCGTCCACAGTCCTTCAGAAATAACGAGGGCTTCCGGGGGCGACCACCCAGGGTGCGCGGGCCTCTCACCCGCCCTGGTTCCTGGGATGGTCGCCAGCCGCCCGGCCATCACTCCCGGCCTTGACGGCATCCCCGGGAATGACAGGCACGTGCGCGCCGATGGTCCTCGCCGGGATTCGTCCGCCGCGCTACACCGACGATTGCGCTCTGGGAGCGCGGCTCGGGTGCGCTGGAAGGTCGCGCGCGAGTTGCTCCCTGGAGTGGAGTCCCCGGCCTTCGAGGGGACGGAGACAATGCGGTAGCGGGGGAGAGGTCATGACCATGGATGCACAGGAGCGGAAGGCGGCCTACCGCCAGCGCGCGGAGCAGGGCGAGGCAGTGCCGGTCTCGGTGGAGTTGCCGGCGGACCTCGACACGCCGCTGTCGGCCTATCTGAAGCTGGGTGGAGGCTCGCGCGGCTTCATCCTGGAATCGTGCTACGGCGGCGAGCGCTTCGGGCGCTACAGCCACGTGGGCACCCACGCCGCGGGGCGCGTGCGCCTGGACTCGCACGGCGCCACCGTGTGGCGTGGCTCGCGCGAGGAGCGCCGCGACGGCAAGCCGATGGACGTGCTGCGCTCCCTGTGGCGTGAGCTCGCCGTGGCCCGTCTCCCCGGTGAGGCGCCGTTCCTCGGCGGGCTCGTGGGGTACATGGGTTACAATTGTGTCTCGTGGATGGAGCCCACGGTTCCGGACCGGCACCCGCGCGACACGTCCTTCCCCGACTCCGAGTGGCTCATCTCCGAGGACTTCGTCACCCACGACTCGCGCACGGGGACGCTCAAGGTCACCGCCATCGCCCGCCCTTCGCTCCACGCGAGTGTGGCCGTCGCGTTGAAGGACGCCGAGGACCGCGCGCAGGCCATGGCCGAGCGGCTCCTCAAACCGCTGCCGCAGGAGGCCTATGCGCCGTCGCCGCGCATGAAGGGGGAGAGCCCCGTGGCCTGTTGGGACCGCGCTGGCTACGAGGCCGCGGTGGAGCGCTCGAAGGAGTACATCCGCGCGGGCGACATCTTCCAGGTGGTGCTCGCGCGTCGCTTCGAGTCGCGAGGCGCGCCGCCTCCGCTGTCGCTCTATCGCGCGTTGCGCCGCGTGAATCCCTCGCCGTACCTGTTCCTGGTGGAGCTGGGCGAGGCGCGCGCGCTGGTGGGTGCGTCGCCGGAGTTGCTGGTGCAGGTGAGAGATGGCGACGTGGTGGTGCGGCCCATCGCCGGCACGCGTCGACGCGGAGCCTCCGAGGCGGAGGACCTGGCGCTGGAGAAGGAACTGCTCGCGGACGAGAAGGAGCGCGCCGAGCACATCATGTTGGTGGACCTGGGCCGCAATGACGTGGGCCGGGTGGCGGCGCCGGGCTCGGTGCGCGTCGAGGACCTGATGGTCATCGAACGCTACAGCCACGTGATGCACATCGTCTCGCAGGTGCGCGGGAAGCTGGACTCGAAGTTCGACGCGCTCGATGCGCTGGCCAGCACCTTCCCCGCGGGCACTGTTTCGGGTGCTCCGAAGATTCGCGCGATGCAGATCATCGACGAGCTGGAGGTGCAGCGGCGCGGGCCGTACTCGGGCGCGGTGGGCTACCTGTCCTTCTGCGGCACGCTGGACGTGGCCATCGCCCTGCGCACGTTCTTCGTGGATGGAGACCGGACCATGTGGACCGCGGGCGCGGGGCTGGTGGCGGACTCGGTGCCATCGAAGGAAGCCGATGAGACGGAGGCCAAGGCGGGGGCCATGGCCGCCGCGCTCCGGCTGGCTCGTGAGGGAGGTGGCCGGTGATTCTCGTCATCGACAACTACGACTCGTTCACCTTCAACCTCGTCCAGCTCCTCTACACGCTGGGCGCCGAGGTGAAGGTGGTGCGCAATGACACGCTCGACATCGCGGGCGTCGCGGCCCAGGGGGCCTCGCACCTGGTGATTTCACCGGGCCCCTGCACGCCGCACGAGGCCGGTGTCAGCGTGGCCGCGATTGCCCAGTCTCGAGTGCCGGTGTTGGGCGTGTGCCTGGGACATCAGTCCATTGGCGCGGCCTTCGGTGGCAAGGTGATCCGCGCTCCGGAGCCGGTGCACGGCAAGTCCGCGCGCATCCAGCACGGGGGCTCGGGGGTGTTCACTGGTGCGAGCCAGGGCTTCCAGGCCGCGCGGTACCACTCGCTCATCGTGGAGGCGTCCTCGCTGCCGCGAGAGCTGGAGGCCATCGCGTGGAGCCAGGACGGGCTCATCATGGCGCTGCGCCACCGTGAGAAGCCCGTGGTGGGCTTCCAGTTCCACCCCGAAAGCGTGTTGACCCCCGAAGGGCCCACCCTGGTGAAGAACTTCCTGGAGGGGCGCTTCTAGAGGGTGGCTCATCCCTTGAGGTGGGTGGTGTCGTTCCAACTGGCGAGTGCCGGCTGGGCGGCATCTCCATCGAAGCCGAGCACGCTGATGGAGCCGGTGCTCAAGAGGAACAGGCGTCCATCATCAGGCGGGAGGCCCAGCCACCGCGAGGCGAGCACTCGAAGGAAGTGTCCGTGGGAGAAGATGAGGATGTCTCCCTTCTCCGCGCGGGCATCGGCGATGACGCGGTCCGCGCGGGCGCCCACTTGCTGTGCCGTCTCTCCGTGGGGCACGCCGTTCTTCCACAGGGTCCAGCCTGGGTTCTCCACGCGAATCTCCGCGCTGGTGCGGCCCTCGTGGTCGCCGTAGTCCCACTCCATGAGGTCATCGCGCCGCTGGGCCGCGTCTCCGTAGCCGGCGAGCGCGCAGGTCTCGAAGGCCCGGCTCAGGGGGCTGGACCACACCTGGGCGAAGGTCCAGGCGCGCAGTGGTGAGCCGAGCAGCGCCGCCATCTTCCGACCGTCCTCCAGCAGCGGGACGTCCGTGCGCCCCGTGTGCTGGCCACTGCGGCTCCATGCCGTCTCACCGTGACGGACGAGCACCACCTGGGGGGCACGCGTTTTCATGGGTCGGATTGTGCCACCACCTCGGCGTCGGGTGCGTGTCCCGTGTCTCGCCAGGCGTCGAGTGGACAGTCCTTGGAGTGCCCGGTCCGCTGTCGAACGACGGACGCGCGAGGCTTGAACCCGTGCGTCGTCCACTCCACCCTGGGGTGGTGGTTCACGTTCCCCATGAGGAGTCACGAATGCGTCACCTCCGCCCGTTGCCCCACGCTTCCACCGTCCTCGCGTTGCTGCTGGCCTCGACGCTGGCCCTGCCGGGACATGCGCAAGCGCCAGCGGGGAAGGGTGCCAGCACGGAGGGCACGATGTTGCTGACCATCTTCATGAAGCACGACCAGGGCAAGACGCTGGAGGAGATCAACGCGCACCTGGACCGCACGGGCTTTCGCAAGAGCTTCCCGCCGCCCGGTGTGGAGGTGGTGTCCTGGTACGTGATGATGGGCGTGGGGCAGGTCGTCACCGTGCGACTGCCTCCCGAGAAGCTGCGCGAGGTGAACCTCGCGTTCGAGAAGGGCGCGTGGGGCGCGTTCCGCACGGAGTTCTACCCGACGTATGACTATCGGGCCATCTGGGAGAAGGCTCGCTCGGCGACGCCGTGAGGTGAGCCGGTACGAGGAAGGCCGTGCGCGCCGTTCTCCCTCGTACCCGAGCCACTTCGCTCAGCGCTTCAGGCCGCGCTTGATTTCAGCGCAGAGCGCCTTCGCTGCCTGCGGACCATCGGCATGCGCGGCGCGGACGATGGCGCTGCCCACCACCACGCCGTCCGCATGCGCCGACAACGTCCGTGCCTGCTCCGCGCTGGAGATGCCGAACCCCGCCACCACTGGAACTGGTGAAGCGTTGCGCACCAGGTCCAACCGCTGCGACAGGTCCGGCGGCAGCTCCGCGCGCATGCCCGTCACGCCCGCCACCGACACGCAGTACACGAAGCCGCGCGCGTCCTTCGCGATGGCCTCCGCTCGCGCTCGGGGCGTGGTGGGCGCGCACAGCGGAATCAGGTCCACGCCCGCCGCGTCGAACGTGGCGCGCAGGGCTCCGCTCTCCTCGGGCGGCAGGTCTGGAAGAATCGCGCCCGACACGCCGCGCTCTCGCGCCAGCTTCGCGAAGCGCTCCTCGCCCATCGCCATGATGACGTTCACGTACGTCATGATGACCAGCGGCGTCTCCGGGCAGCGCCGACGCACTTCCGGCACCACCTCCTCCAGCACGCGCTTCAGCGTCGAGCCTGCCTTCAGCGCGCGCTCCGACGCTCCCTGGATGACAGGCCCGTCGGCGATGGGGTCGCTGAACGCCACGCCCACCTCGACGATGTCCGCGCCACCCTCCACCAGCGCGGTGAACACCTCCACCGAGCGCGCCAGGTCCGGGTCTCCCGCCATGGCGTACGCCACCAGCGCGCCCTCGCCCCGCGCCTTCGCCCGCGCGAAGGCCTTCGCGATTTCGCCGCTCACGCCTTCACCCCCACCGCGGGCGGTACGCCTCGCGCGGAAATCGTCGCGACGTCCTTGTCCCCTCGGCCCGAGCAGTTGATGACCAGGTACTTGCCCACACCCAGCTCCCGCGCCAGCTCCTTGCCGCGCGCGAACGCATGCGACGTCTCCAGCGCCGGCAGGATGCCCTCCATCCGCGCCACCTCGTAGAACGCCGCCAGCGCCTCGTCGTCCGTGGCCGTGCGCACTTCCATGCGCCCCGTCTTCGCCAGGTGCGCCAGCTCCGGCCCCACGCCCGGATAATCCAGGCCCGCGGAGATGCTGTGCGCCTCCTGAATCTGTCCGTCCCCGTCCTGCAACACCAGCGAGCGGGAGCCGTGCAGCACTCCCTCCGAGCCCAGCGTCAACGACGCGCCATGCTGGCCCGAGTCCAGTCCATGCCCTCCGGCCTCCACGCCGATGAGCCGCACGCTCGCGTCGCCGATGAACGGATGCAGCACGCCAATCGCATTCGAGCCGCCCCCCACGCACGCCACAATCGCATCCGGCAGCTTCCCGAAGGCGGCCTGCGCCTGCGTGCGCAGCTCCTTGCCGATGATGGCCTGGAAGTCGCGCACCACCGTCGGGTACGGATGCGGCCCCGCCGCGCTGCCGATGACGTAGTGCGTGTCCGACACCTGTGACACCCAGGTGCGCATGGCCTCGTTCATCGCGTCCTTCAGCGTCCGCGAGCCCGACTCCACCGGGCGCACCACCGCGCCCAGCGCGCGCATGCGGAAGACGTTGAGCGCCTGTCGCTCCACGTCCAGCGCGCCCATGTACACCTCGCACGGCAGGCCGAACAGCGCGCACGCGGTGGCCGTCGCGACGCCGTGCTGGCCCGCGCCCGTCTCCGCGATGATGCGCTGCTTGCCCATCCGCTTCGCGAGCAGCACCTGCCCCACGGTGTTGTTGATTTTGTGCGCGCCCGTGTGCGCCAGGTCCTCGCGCTTGAGCCAGACGTGCGCGCCTCCCCACGACTCGGTGAGCCGGCGCGCGGGCGTCAGCGTCGTGGGCCTGCCCACGAACTCGCGCAGCACCCGTGCCACCTCCGCGTCGAACGTCGGGTCCGCGCGAGCCGCCGCATACGCCTCTTCCAATTCCATCAGTGCCGGGACGAGCGTCTCCGGCACGTAGCGCCCGCCGAAGCGCCCGAAGCGACCGGCGGCAGTCTCCGTGTTCATCCCTGTCACTCCCAGAGGTTGATGGACTTCGCGGCCCGCACGAAGGCGCGCACCGCGTCCATGTCCTTGATGCCGGGGGCCGACTCCACCCCGCTGGCCACGTCCACTCCGTACGGCCGCGTCGCGCGCACCGCCTCCGCCACATTGGAAGGCTTCAGTCCGCCCGCCACCAACACCGGCACGCCACACCCCGACAGCCCCGCCACCAGCGACCAGTCGAAGCC